>CAIYXO010000113.1 GCA_903930165.1 uncultured Verrucomicrobiota bacterium
AGAAGCGCGCTGGCGCCAAGGCCAAGGCTCCTGCCAAGGCCAAGGCCGCCAAGAAGAAGTGAAGTGACTCCGGCCCATCGGCCGAGTCCCTGAATCCAAGGCCGTCCCGGGCAACCGGGGCGGCCTTTTCCATGATGGCACCGAACGATCTGCGTCCATCTGCGACATCTGCGGATGAAACCGCTTCCCAGCCACTCCCTAGATTCCGCCGATGGAGTCATCCGCAGATGGGACAGATCTTCGCAGATGACCGGAACGGAAACGGACCTTTTTCAGGAACCGCCCGACGTCCAGATGTCTTCGCGGTTTCGCTCCAACTCCGGAAATCTGCGTCCAGCTGCGACATCTGCGGATGCCACCGCAATCCCGACCTTCCGCGGAAGCCGTCGGAGGGGTCGCCGGCAGAACGGACGGTGTTCTGCGGATCAGACCAGCGACAGCGGGCCGGCCTCGCAGAGCGCGGGCTTGCCGAAGGTCTTCAATCCGTGGCCGAACGCGTGCGCGATCGCCAGCCAGAGGCGGTTGTGGGGCGTCGGCTTCTCCTGGATCGAGCGACCCGTCTTGAATCCCAGGCCGCCGCCGACCAGGACGAACGGGATGTTGTCCAAGGTATGGCTGTTCCCCTTCCCCAGCTCGTTGGTCCAAAGGATCGTCGTGTGGTCCAGCATCGAGCCCGATCCACCGGGTTCGGGCGTTTCAGCCAGCTTCTTCGCGAACATCGCCAACTGCTCCGCGTACCACACGTTGATCTTGAGGAGCTTCTCCTGCGACGGCTCGTTCAGGTCGGGATCGTGGGAGAGACCATGGTGCCCTTCCTCGACGCCGAGCCACTTCATCCGCGCGTTGCCGACCGAGTTCGTGAACTGCAGCGAGGCCACGCGGGCCATGTCGTTGGCGAAGGCGTTCACCAGCAGGTCGGTCTGCAGCGCCGTCGCCCGCGGCATGTCGTCGTTCTCCGCGCTCACTCCGGGAGGAAGCACCGGCGCCGGACGGGCGAGCTTCCGACGGGAGGACTCACGGAGTTCCTGTTCCATCTCGCGGACGAACGTCGCGTGCTTGTCCAACAGCACCTTGTCCTCCTTGCCCAATTTTGCTGAGACGGCCTTCAGGTCCGCACGGACGTCGTCGAGGATGCTTCCGAGGTTTTCCCGGTCCTGCATCTGGCCGTAGAGCTTCTCGAACACCTGGTACGGATCCGACAGCGGCGCCACCGGCTGGTTGGGACCGGCGTAGGTCCAGCGGGTCCAGGGATCGGCGCGATTCGGCACCGCCACGCCGAGCTCGAGCGAACCGAACCGGGTGCGGGTCTCGTTGCGGCCCTGGAGGAACTGCTTCAACTCCTGGTCGATCGACGGGCCGCTGGCCCAGCCGGCGGGGGTGTCCGAGCCGCCCTGGATGTTGCCCGGGAAGAGCTCGATGCCGGTGAGCAGGCAGCTCATCCCCCGCATGTGTCCATCGCCGTCGCCGCGGACCTTGTTGCACAGGCCCTTGATGAGAAGGGTCCGATCGCGGAACGGCTCCAGGGGTTCGAGGATGCGCTTGAACTTGAAGTCCGCCCCGGCGGCGTCGGGCCAGAAGTGGTTCGGAAGCGTCCCGTTCGGACTGAACATGAAGACGATCCGCTGGCGCTTCCGCGTGTTGGAAGCGGCGTTGAGCCCCGGCAATCCGGCGACGAGCGGCAGGACGGCGGCGGAGACTCCGAGCCGGCGGAGGAATTCGCGGCGGTGGGTGGCGTTCATGGGTTCGAAGCGACTTTGGCCGGTTGCGAAGGAAGGGCTGCGGTGACGGCGACCTCGAGCACGAGGCCCCGGACATTCTGGCTGGATTGGACGAAAGCCTCGTCGAGCCGTTCCAACGTGGCAGCGCCGTACGCCGCAGGCGCCTGCCTGACCGTCTGCTGGAACAGCTGGCGCACGAATCCACGGCGCGCATCGGCGCTGGCAACGGCGTGGTCGGCCAGGTCCCGCGGACCGCGGAGCTTCAGGGTCGTCCCATCGGCGGTGGTGTACTCGGACACCGTGTCGACCGGCTTGTTGTTGTCGGTCGTGCGGAAACGTCCCACGGCGTCGTAGGCCTCGAGGCTGAAACCGAGCGGATTGATGGTGACGTGACAGCCCATGCAGTTCGGCTTCGAGGTCAGCTCCGTCACCTTCTCACGCATCGTCAGCGTGGGGTCGAAGCGGTCGTCCATGAACTCGATGGCCATCGGCGGCGGCTTGAGGAAGCGGCCGAAGACGTTCCGCGTCAGGAAGACGCCCCGGTGGATGGGTGAGGTGGACTTGTGGTAGGAAAGCGCGGAGAGGATGAACGGGTGGGTGAAGATCCCGGAGCGTTGGGCCGGATCGAAACGCACCAATTCGAAGTCGTCTCCCTTGGGGCCGTCCACGCCATAGAAGCGGGCGAGGCGTCCGTTGAGGAACAGGTAGTCGGCCTGCAGCAACTGGCGGTAGTCGGAGCCTTCGCTCCAGACGACGTGGTCGACGAACCTCTCCAACGAGGTCCGCAGGTCGGACAACACCAACTCGTCGAAGTCGGGATAGGCCTTGCGGTCCTTGCTGAGGTCGTCGCCCTCCTCCACCGGAAGCCATTGGCGGAAGAACTCGCCCACCTTCGCCCGGGTTCGCGGATCGTCGACCATCCGGGCGGCCTGCTTCCGGACCTGCTCGCCGGAATGGAGCTCCCCCTTGGCCGCCGCGTGGCGCAGCTCCGCGTCCGGAAGCGAATCCCACATCGCCAACGCGAGCCGCGAGGCGACCGCGTGGTCGTCCGCGACGGCCGGCGTCTCGGGATAGAGGAACCGCGGCGATGTCAGGACCAGCAGCAGAGACCGCTTCACCGCGGTCTCCGGTGCGGTGCCATCCGCGAAGTGCCGGTCCACGACCGCGGCGCGAAGCCCGGGGTCGAGGGGTCTTCGAAGGCCCGCTCGGCGAAGTCCGTGCAAAAGGACCGCAGCGCCTCGACGCGGTTCGTCGACCTGCGGTCGGTGCGGGTCAGGAGGTCGAGACGGGCGACCACGCCGCCGGCCACCTCGACCGCGGCCTTGGTGGTGGCTTCGTGCCAGGCCTTGGAAATCGAGGTGCCCCGCTCGTAGCCCACGCTCGAGTCGTCGGGCGGAAAGGGAGTCCCGACGATCGTGGTCATCGAGGACCGCTCCGGCGACAGGGCGTCCGCGGGAACCACCTGCCACACGCCGTGCGGCGGCTTCCATTCGAACTTCACCGAGGCCGTCTTCTCCTTGAACTTGAAGAAGTCCAGACGCAGCGGGTAGGAGCGTCCGCCGAGCAGGAAGACCTCGGCCTCGCCGGCGCGGACGGTCCCCTCGCTGCTGACCCAGAGGTCGATCAGGGCCGCCTGGCGCCGGGCGTCGCTGTCGTCGCGGGAGTTGTTGTCCCCTGCGGCGAGATCGGTGTTGAAGTAGAGCCGGGCCCCGTTGGGCGTCGTGACGCGGAAGGAGTAGGCGCCGGTCCGCGGCGCCAAGAGGGAACCGTTCCACGCCACGGAGAACTGGTCGGCGACGATCCCCTTCTCCGGTGCCCCCTCGCCGAAGTCGAACGCGACCGTGCGATCGGTCCGCTCGAGGGCCTTCGCCTTCTTCTTGTTCATGCCCTCGGAGGAGAAGTATTCCGCCGACAAGCCGCCGGACCTCGTGGCTTGTCGGACCGTGCGGAACCCGCCGACGAGATCCGCGATCGACTCGCGGTACTGCCGATGGGTGAGGCGGGAGAACTCGACCTTCGCTGGATGGTTCCGGGCCCGGGCTTCCGGCGAATAAAACGCCCCGTGGAGGTACTCGGCGACCGCACGCGCCTCGTCCGGACGCGTCTTCTGCTCACGGTCCTCGGGCATGGTGCGGGCGATCAGCCGGCTCAGCGACTCGACGGACTTCTCGCCGTACAGCGTCTCATCGTGTTTGCCGGCCACCCCTTCCCCGTTTGCGCCGTGGCACCGCACGCACTGCTCGCGGTAGATCCGTCCGCCGTCGAGGGACGCTGCCTGCACACCTCCTCCATCCCGGCTGGAACAGGAGACGACAGCCAGCCCGAGGGCCAAGCCCCCAGCGAGGATGGCGATGGATTTCACGATGGGAATCCTCGCCCTGCACCGGCCGAAACTCAACACCGGCCCGACCTAACGGGGCGGAATGCCGGAGGTTCCCGTCGGAATCGTCCGGCGACGGTCAGGATTCCGGGACCAGGTTCTCCGCGACCGGGCTGCGATAGGCCTTCAGTGCGGGAACGACGCCGGCCAGCGCCCCCAACAGCACCAGCCCCAGCGGCGCGATCACGAGGATCGGATCCCAGGACCAGACCTCGAGGACCACGCCGGTCTGGGAGCGGATGACCCCGGCGGCGACGGACAGGAAGCCGAAGTGGCAAACCAGCGCGCCGAGCATTCCCAGGGCGGCGACGGCCGCGGCCTCGAGGACGATGGCGGAGAAGACCGTGGAGCGCCGGGCGCCGAGGGCGCGCAGGATCGCGATGTCGCGGCGGCGGGCGCTCATCGAGTTGTAGATGCTGGCCAGCACGGAGCCGGCTGCGACCAGCACGACCAGATACGCGACCAGCTCGAGCACCTTGTCGAACCAACCCATCTTGTCGAAGAGCTGCGACAGAACCGCTCCCAAGGGCCAGGCGAACGTGAGGCGGTTCCCCTGCTTGTTGTACATCAGGTCCAACTGCTGGCCGGCGATCGGGCTCCGCAGTTTCACCAGCACGGCGCTCACGTCCGTGGCCGTCGCGGCGGCGTGGCCCGTCATGTTCTGGAGACCTTCAAGGGGGATCCAGATCACCCGGTCGGCTGGGGTGTTGGACGGCTCCAGGATGCCGGTCACCAGGTACTCGTCCTCGTGCTGTTCCTTGGGATTGAAGTTCAGCCCGTGATAGGGCCTGAAGGTTTCGCCGACCTTGAGGCCCAGTCGGCTGGCGACAAACGAGCCGACAACGGCCTCGCGGTAACCGTCCTCGAACAGGCGGCCTCCCTTGCCGACCTGGAAGCGCCGGCCCGGCGAGGCTTCGGCCTCGGTGAAAAGGTTCGTCCGGGTGCCCACGATCCGGTACCCGAAATAGTTGTCGCCGACGGCGATCGGGACCGCGAACGCCACGGCGCGGTTGGTGGCGACCGCCTCGAAGTCGGAAAACGCCACGTTGCCCGCGGAGGCCTCGAGGTGGAACAGGGCGTTCAACACCAACTGCAGCTTGGCCCCCCGCGCTCCGAGCACCGCATCCCAGGCGCCGGTCTGGCCGGTAAAGGTCTCCCGGGCCTGCTTGCGGACCACCCAGACCGACATGAGCAGGCCGCCCGCCATGGCCAGCGAGAGGGCGGTGACGACGGTCGACAGCAGGTGCTGGCGAAGGCTTCGGCGGACGAGCAATGCCAAGGTCACAGGGCCACCTCCTTCCGCGCCGCACGGTTCAGTTCCGTCAGGGAGACGACCCTCTTGAACGAAGCCAGCACGGCGGGGTCGTGGGAGACGAGGAGCAGCGCCGCGTTGTTCTCGGTGCAGATCCCGCGGATCAGTTCGAGGGCCTGCCGGGCGTTCGAAGGGTCTAGGTTTCCCGTGGGCTCGTCTGCCAGCACGAGACGCGGGCGGTTCGCCACCGCGCGGGCCACGGCCACGCGCTGCTGCTGGCCCGTGGAAAGCTGTCGCGGCAGGTAGTCCAACCGGTCCGACAATCCCACCCGCCCCAGCAGCGATCTCGCGTGGGCCATGTCGGCCCCGGGGCCGAACGACATGCCGAGCAGGACGTTCTCCAGGCAGGAGTATCCCTGGAGCAGGTTGAAGGTTTGGAAGATGTATCCGATGGACTCCGCTCGGAGCCGATCCCGGCCGGCCTCGCCGAGGGAGGTCATGTCGGAACCGGCGACGCAGACGCGTCCGGAATCGGCGGCGAGGATGCCGGCGACGAGATGCAGCAACGTTGTCTTTCCCGATCCGCTGGAACCGCTCAGCGCGACCTGTTCGCCGGCTTCCAGGCTGAAGGATCCGATGTCCACGACCGGCACCGGAGCCGTCCCGCCCGGCGGGACGAACGCCTTCTTCAACTCTTCGATCTCAAGGACGGGCATCGCGTGGGAACCGTATGTCGGACACGCGGTGATCGGAAGCCTTTCGGAAGCGGGATCCGGTCACGCCTTTGGAAACATTCCGGCGGTCCAGCCGCCATCCACCGGCAGGGCGGCGCCGGTGATGAATGAGGCTGCGTCGGAGGCGAGGAACACGGCGGCGGCCGCCACCTCGGAAGGTTGTGCCATCCGGCCCATGGCCTGGGTCGAGGCCATCTCGCGGGCCGCGGCGGCCGGGTCCGGGTACTCGGCGATGCGGCTGCGGACGAACGGCGTCTCGACGCGCCCCGGACACAGGCAGTTCACCCGGACGCCGGTTTTCGCCAGGTCCAACGCCGCCGAGCGCGTCACGCCGACCACGGCATGTTTGCTGACACTGTAGGCGAAGCGGTCGACGAGGCCGCCAAGGCCCGCGGTGGAGGCGAGGTTGACCACGGCTCCACGGCCGCGGCCCACCATTCCGGGAACCCACGTCTTCATGCAGTTGAACACCCCGCGGACATTCACCGACATCATGCGGTCGAAGTCCGCCCCGGTCGTGGTGAGCACAGTCCCGACATGGCCGATGCCGGCGTTGCAGACGAGGATGTCGACCGCGGGCACCAACAGGAGCGCCTCGGCCAAGTCGGTTTCGGAAGTGACGTCCAAGCGCACCGCGCGGGCGTTCCCGCCTGCCGATCGGATTCCGGCCACGGTCGCGGCGGCGGCCTCCTCGCGGATCTCAGCCACCACGACCTCGGCGCCGGCGGCGGCCATGGCCTCGGCGATGGCCTGTCCGATGCCGGATCCGGCTCCGGTGACCAACGCGATCCGTCCTTCGAGTGTCTTCATGGTCGGGAATTCCTTGGGATTCAGAAGGTGACGGCCTGGAGCCAACCGGTCGATCCGAAGCGCTTTTGGAACGGTTCGATGACGGCGTCGGCCTTCGATCGGGAATGGAAGATGCCGAAGGTCGTGGAACCGCTTCCCGACATCAATGCCGCCCAGGCACCGTGTTCCCGGAGGACTTCCTGGTAGAGCCGGAGGATGGGATACTTGGTCAGCGCCGGAGCCTCGAGGGAGTTGTACATCGCGGAGCCGGCCGCGGTGAGGTCGCCCGACTGGAACTTGGCCGCAAGGTCGGCGGCGCGACCCGGGGTTCCGTTGAGCGCGGCGGGATGCCGGGCGAGTTCCCCGTAAGCCCAAGCGGTGGAGATGCCGAAGCCGGGATGGAACAGCAGCATGGCGCAGCCCTTCAGCGCCTGGAAGGGTTCCAATCCGACGACCTTCTCGCCACGGCCGGTCGCAAGCGCAGGACGGTCTTGGAGGAAGAAATTGACGTCCGAACCCAGCGCGGCAGCGAGGAGATCGATCCGGGCGACGTCCAAGGGAAAGCCGAACATCTCGTTCAGCCCCTGGAGGGTGTGGGCGGCGTTGGAGCTTCCCCCACCCAGACCCGCGGCGAGAGGGATGCGCTTTGCCAGGTGGATGCGGACTCCTTGCCCGGAGAGCCTGGCGGCTTCCAGGAACTGGTTGGCGGCGCGGACGACGAGATTGGAGGAGTCGACCGGCAATTCCGGCTGATCGCAGGTGAATTGGACCCCCGGGGCCGTGGACTGGGCGAACTCCAGTTCGTCGTGCAGGGGCACGTGGTGAAAGAGGGTCTCCAGCTCATGGAAACCATCCACCCGCTTCCCGAGGATGTTCAGGAGCAGGTTGACCTTGCAGGGGGAGAGACGGCGCAGGGACATGGCAGAAAAAAGCCGCGCCAGCAGGGTCGCAGGCGCGGCTTGGAAAGCGGGTTGGGGAAAAATCAGTCGATCACGCGGAAACGGCTGCCCGGGATGATCGGGGCGACGTCCGAGGACTGGAAGCCGAGCGCGTTGTCGGTGGCGAGGATCGTGCCCTTGCCGAGCGGTCCGGGCTTGTAGCTGTCCGGATACACCTTCCCGTCGGGCTTGATGTAGGGCTCGCTCGGGATCGGGAAGCTGAGGACCTCGACCGCGCCGACCACGGTGCGGCCGATGGTGCGGTTCACGCCCTTGATCGCGCCGACAGCGCCGCCATTGACGCCGCCGAACAGGACACCCTGCTCATAGCTGCGCTGGACCTCGCCCATGCGGAACGGCTCGGAAAGGTTGTTGAGGCCACGCCCGAGCTTCTGCTCGGCGCTGGTGCAGCCGACGAAAGCCGCGGCCGCGGTCACAAGGAGACAAAGGGGCTTGAGGTGGGAGCGCATAAATTTCTTGTGTGAACGGAGAAAGCCTAGAGGGAGACCCGGAGCGTGCAAGCCCGGACTTCAAAGCGGGGCTTATTCACAGGTTATTCCGTGTCCTCAGGGTCATGTTTCGAGACCTCGACGGCCATCTCGGCCGGCTTGGGATCGTTCCGGGCCCACCACCAGGCGATGACGGTGCTGATCTCGTAGAGCAGGTGCAGCGGCACCGCGAGCAGCATCATGTTCACCGGACTGCCGTCCGGGGTGATGAAGGCCGCGACCACCAGCACGCCCACGACCACGTAGGCGCGCATCTTGCGCAGCTTGATGTGGTCCAGGATGCCGATCTTCACCAGCGTCAACAGGATCAACGGCAACTGGAACGCCGCTCCCATGCCCAACATGAACCAGCAGACGAAGCTGATGTACTCGTCCGCCTTCCATTCGTCGGCGGCAAACCCCAGCCAGTTCGAGAAGCTGACCGTGGTGCTGAGGCAGATGATGAGGATGACGAAGTAGCAGAAGGCGACTCCGAGCAGGAACAGGAAGGTCGCCCAGCCCGCGACCCGGTACAGGAACGCCTTCTCGTGGTTGTGCAGAGCAGGAAGGATGAACTGCGCCAGGAAGAAGAGGACGAACGGAATCGACACCGTGATCCCGCCGAACATCGCGATCTGCATCACGATGGAGAAGGCGGTCACCGGCCCCAGCGTCTTCAGCTGCACGGTGAACTCCCGCGTCAGCCCGGCCGGGAAGTTGGTCTCCGGACGGAGGGTCATCACCAGGTTGGATCCCACCAGAGCGGGCTCCATCCGGAAAACCGAGTCCTTGTTGGTGGAGACGTCCGGGATGCCCGATTCCGCCGGGCGCATCTTCGAGACCACATTGGTCCCCAGCAGGAAGAACACACGGGCCTCGGAAGTCGTGCGGACGCCTTCCGCCCTCTCGAGCGGCCAGGTGAGGAAGCGGATGACGTAGTTGCTGCCGCTGAGACAGACGCCGAATCCCAGGAAGATGACGATGGCACACTTGATCAGTGTCCATCGCAGGTCCTCAAGATGCTCCAGGAAGGTCTTCACCGGCCCCCCGGCATCCTCTTCCTGATCCCAGGACGGGCGGGAAGAGGCGTCTTGGTTCTCGTATTCGTCGGCCATGCGGTCGGTGCGCGTCCGTGGAAATGGAAACGGCGGTCAGCGACCGCCGTTGCGGGATCCCGGAATTCCGGGGGTCTCAGGCCTTCGGACCGTGCGAGACGCTGTCCTGGGTGGGACGGACCGCCGGCGGAGGATTGTGGGCCGGCTCGTCCATGGCGCGCTGGACCTCGTCCTGCACGTCGCGGGAAGCCTTCTTGAACTCCTTGATGCCCGTGCCGACACCCTTCATCAGCTCCGGCACCTTCTTCGCGCCGAAAAGGACGAGGACCACGATCGCGATCCACATGATTTCGGTGCCACCGATGAATGCCAGACTAGGACTCGTCATAATTCAGTTTCTCCAAAAAGGACGGGAAAAGCGTAGAAGCCGCGGACCCGACGTACAAGGTGCAAAAGCCCCGCGATCTCCCACGGAACGTACGTCTGTCGACGGACGGGCCGCCTCCCGCCTTCAATCCGTCGTCGCCAAACCCTCTCCGGTCCGCCGCTCCAACTCGCTCACTCGGCGAAGCAGCTCCGGCAACCGTTCCATCGCGAGGTACTGACGCTTGATCAGCCGATCCGGGGCGGCCGGGGAACCCATCCACTTCTGTCCCTCCGGCACGTTGTGCATGACTCCGGACTGCGCCGCGATCGTCGCGCGGTCGCCGATCCGGAGATGTCCAGCCAGGCCCACCTGGCCGGCGATGGTGACGTAGTTGCCGATCTTGGTGCTCCCGGCGATGCCCACTTGGGCCACGATGATGCAGTGCTCGCCGATGCTGACGTTGTGGGCGATCTGAACGAGATTGTCGATCTTGGTGCCCCGGCCGATCACGGTCGCCCCAAGTGCCGCACGGTCGATGGTCACATTCGCGCCGATTTCCACGTCGTCGTGGATCACCACCTGTCCGACCTGGGGCACCTTGCGGTGCTCACCGCGATCGAACACGTATCCGAAGCCGTCCGCTCCGATGACCGATCCCGAATGGATCCGCACACGGCGTCCAAGCGAGGTCCTCGGATACAGGGTCACGTTGGGGAACAGTCGGCAGCCGTCCCCCAGCACGGAATCATCGCCGACCGACACCCGGCCGATCAGGACCACATCCGGGCCGATCCTGGCCCGTTCGCCGACGACGCAGTGGGGACCGATGTGGGCGGATGGATCGACCTTGGCGCTCTCGGCGACCACGGCCGAAGGATGCACACCTGGGGCATAATGGGGCTCCGGGAAGAAAAGCGGCAGCACCTGGGCGAAGGCGACACGCGCGTTGTCGACCCGGATCAGCACCTTGCCGGACACCGAGGTGAAGTCGCCGGCAACCAGGACCGCGGTGGCGGCGCTCTGGTCCGCGCGGCCGAAGTAGCTTTCGTTCTCCGCGAAAGTCAGGTCGCCCGGCCTCGCCCCGTCGGCAGGGGCGAAACCCTGGATGACCGTCTGGGGATCCCCGACGACACGTCCGGCCACCTTTTCGGCGATGGCTGCCGCGGTGAAGGTGGGCATGTCAGGCGTTCCGGAAGGTGGAGTCGTGGCGGGAACCGGGAAAACCCGGGGCGAAAGCCGCTCCCGAGGGAGCGGACGCGGAGGCGTAGGGATTGAACATGTTCGGACAATGCGGATTCCGGCTGCAAAAACAGGCGGTTCCCGCGGTTCCACGCAGAATACGTAGGGTCTGGACGCAGACAATCCCGGTTTTCCGACCAAGGTCCCGATGAAAGTTTTCGACATGAATTATGACAAAACCGTTGACCTTTCGAATCTTCGCCTTAGAACAGCGCTCCCCCGCGGGGGTGTAGCTCAACTGGTTAGAGCGCTGCCCTGTCACGGCAGAGGTTACGGGTTCGAGCCCCGCCACTCCCGCCACTTTTCCCGCGGACAAACCGGCCCCCACGGCCGGTTTCATTTTTTCCGGGATCGGATTCCTCCATCCCGCCTCCCTGCCGCTTGTCGGACGGCGCTGTTCGGGGTTTCCTGAGCCATGCCCTCGCCGCTTCGATTTCCGGTCTCACCCCGCTTCGTGTCCGCATTCCTGGCCGCCCTCGTGGGTGCCCTGGTCACCGTGGGTTGCCACCCAGGCGGCACCGGTCCTTCGGCCTACTCGGAGAATCCCGGAACCAACGGCAACGGCTCGGTCACCATCGCTCCGCCCTACTCCGTCGACCCCGACCTCAAGGACCGCGGCAATCCCAAGGGACGCAGCTTCGAGTTCCGCATGGCGCTCGCGGAGAGCCGGATCTTCCGCGGCGACGATCCGACGCTGGAACCGGCGAAGAAGGCGGTGCGCACGGAACGGAAGATCTTCGTCTATGTTCCGGCCGCCTATCGGGACGGCACACCGGCCCCGGTCCTGGTCACCCACGACGGCCCGAGCCAGCTCGAACTGGTCCGGAACGCCCTCGACAACCTGACCGTTTCCAAGGACCCGGCCCGCCGTCTCCCGCCGTTCGTCGTGATCGCCGTCGAGAACGGGGGCAACGACGGCAAGAACAGCGAGCGCGGACTCGAGTACGACACGATGTCCGACCGCTTCGCACGGTTCATCAACGACGAGGTCTTCGCGGCCGTCCAAGCCCACCCGGAACTCAGGTCCGCCTACCCGCGGTTCTCCATCACGCCGAATCCGTGGGGCCGCGCCACCATGGGCTGCAGCTCCGGCGGCGCCGCGGCGCTCTCCATGGCCTGGTTCCGGCCCGACCTCTTCCGCCGTGTCGTCGCCTATTCGGGCACCTTCGTGGACCAACAGGACGACGATGCGCCGGAGGAGGCGCAGTACCCGTACGGAGCGTGGGAATACCACTCGAGCATGAAGCTGATCGCCAACGGCCCCCGGAAGCCGCTCCGCATCTTCACCCACGTCTCCGAGAACGACCTCCGCGCCAAGGATCCGGAAGGCACCCAGCACAACTGGGTCATGGCCGGCTTCAGGACCGAGGAAGCCCTGCAGCAAAAGGGCTACGACCACCGCTTCGTCTTCACCAAGGCCACTGGACACTGCGACCGTCGGGTTTTCGAGCAGACCCTCGCCGACACGCTGGTCTGGCTGTGGCGCGGTTACCACGATCCGGCCATGGGCGCCTCGCACTGACGGGCAAGCCGCAGGATCGGAAGGAGGTTCGCCCACAGGACATCTTCCCTTCCCCGCTCGCCATTTCCGCGCTTCATCGTAGCGTTGCCGCGTGTCGACCTTCGCCGAGAAGCTGGAGTCCGCAGAGTCCGGAACCCCGGGTGGACTCCAGACCATGGTCGTCCCGGACCTTTGGCAGCAGGAGGCCGTCGGAGCGCTCCGGGCCGGACGCGATGTCGTCGTCCACGCCCCCACCGGAGCCGGCAAGACGCTCGTCTTCGAGCTCTGGTCGAAGGCGGGCAAGAACCGTGGCCAGGCGATCTACACCGTCCCCACCCGCGCACTGGCCAACGACAAGCTCGCCGAATGGCGGTCACGGGGCTGGGATGTCGGCATCGCCACCGGCGACCTGGCCGAGAACCTGGACGCCCCGATCCTGGTTGCCACCCTGGAGACCCAGAAGAACCGCCTCATCCGCGGTGACGGCCCGGCGCTGCTGGTGGTGGACGAGTACCAGATGCTGGGCGACGA
>CAIYXO010000114.1 GCA_903930165.1 uncultured Verrucomicrobiota bacterium
CCATCCACGCCCTCCGCCCGCGCGTCTCGCTGAGCCCGGGAACGACCGTGTTCTGGGACGCCGGCTACGCCTCCAAGCTGCCCGACCTCCCCTTCGAACCCGCCGCCGTCCTGCTGACCCGGGTGGTCTCCAAGCCGGCTCCCAACCGCCTCTGTCTCGATCTCGGCCACAAGGCGGTCGCCTCGGAGATGCCTCAGCCCAGGGTCCTGTTCCTCGACCTGGACCCGGTCACCTTCATTTCACACAGCGAGGAACATCTCGTTGTCGAAAGCCCCGCGGCCGTCGGGCTGTCGGTCGGTGACGCGCTGCACGCGTTGCCTTGGCATGTCTGCCCGACGGTCGCCCTGCATGCGGAGATCCTGGTCGTGCGCGACTCCGTCGCCTCCACGTCGTGGCCCGTGACCGCCCGCGCCCGCCGTATCCGATTCTGATCATCTGCTGCCATGCTCGTCGTCCAGGTCCATGTCCACGTGAAGCCCGAACACGCGGAGGCCTTCATCAACGCCACCCGCGCCAACGCGGTCGAGTCCCTCAAGGAGCCGGGGATCGCCCGGTTCGACGTGCTCCGGCTCGACACCGACCCGAACCGGTTCGTTCTGATGGAGGCCTACAGGGACCCCGAGGCCCCGGCCCGGCACAAGGAGACGCCCCACTACCTGACCTGGCGTGACACGGTGGCCCCGATGATGGCCGAACCGAGGTCGAGCGTCCGGTACTCCGGCATCCATGTGCCCGGATGAATCCCTTCGAGTTCGCCACGGCCACACGGATCCGTTTCGGCCCGGGCTCGGTTACCCGGTTGGCCGAGGAGATCTCGGAAATCCCCGGTCCGGGCCTGTTGGTCACTGGCCGGGATCCGTCCCGGGCCGAGAGTGTCCGGCAGGCATTGCGGCGGGCAGGCCGGACGTGGTCGGAATGGAGGAACCACGGCGAGCCGACAGTCGCCGCCGTGCTGGGTGATTCGGAGGAAGCGAGGCTCTCCGGAGCCCGATGGGTGGTCGCCTGCGGCGGCGGCGCAGCGATCGACGCAGGCAAGGCCGTCTCCGCCCTCGCGACCAATGACGGGGATCCCTTCGACTTCCTGGAGGTGGTCGGCCGTGGACTTCCCCTGCGTGCGAGACCACTTCCTTTCATCGCCGTGCCGACCACCGCAGGAACCGGTGCCGAAGCAACCCGCAACGCGGTGCTCGGCTCCCCGGTCCACCGGGTAAAGGTGAGCCTCCGCAGCCCGTGGATGCTTCCGGCGGCCGCGATCGTGGATCCTTCGCTCTCGCTCTCCCTTCCCGCGGCGGTGACCGCATCCACCGGCCTCGACGCACTGACCCAACTGCTGGAGCCATTCGTCGGATCCCGGTCGAATCCGTTGACCGACTCCCTCTGTCGCGAGGGTCTGTCACGCATAGCGCGGAGCCTCGGCCGCGTCTTCGATGACCCCGAAGACACCGAGGCCCGATCCGAAATGGCCCTCGCGGCCCTGTTCAGCGGAATGGCACTCGCCAACTCCGGACTGGGCGCGGTCCACGGAATAGCGGGTCCGCTCGGCGGCATGTCGGACATCCCGCATGGAACCCTTTGCGCCGCCCTGCTCGCCCCGGTTTGGATGGCAAACTGCGAGGCACTGATCCGCGACGGGGATCCGGACAACCGTCTGTTCCGGTACCGGGAGGCGGCCCGACTCCTCACCGGAAACCCGGGCGCGGACATTTCGGACGGCGAGCGTTGGCTTACCGAGACGATCATCCGGCTCGGCATCCCGAAGCTTCGCGAACTGGGCGTCCACAAGGACTCCTTCGAGGAACTGGTCTCCAAGGCGGAGGCCTCCAGCAGCATGAAGGGGAACCCGGTCCGCCTCGGGCGCTCCGGGATTCGAGACTTGCTGGATTCGGCTTGGTGAGCCGATGGAATCAGCCGACGGGCAGTCGTTCCAGTTCCTCCGCAACCAACTGCACCAGGGGACGAACTGTCTGACGGCTGAAGTCGAAGCGGCAACCTGCAGCACTGAAGAGCTCCGGCAGCGGCCTCGACCCGCCCAGTGAGAGTCCCGTCAGGTACTGCTTCAGCGCGGAACCGGAATCCCGCCGTGAGTTCGCCCAAACCTGCAGGGCACCCAACTGGGCGATCCCGTACTCGACGTAGTAGAAGGGATGCAGGAACAGATGGAGCTGCTTGTGCCAGAGATTCGCCCGGGCCGACTCGTGTCCGGTCCAGTCCACGTCACCGCCGAATCGGTCCATCAACCCGGTCCATGCCGTCCTTCTATCCTCGTGGGTATGGCCCGGATGCGAGTAGAGCCAATGTTGGAAGGCGTCGATGGTCGCGATCCACGGGAAGACCCCGATCACTCCCTCGAGATGGACCCGTCGGGCCCGGATCACATCCGCGGGCGGATAGAAGACGTCGAGATGGTCGGCGCCGAGGAGTTCCATCGACATCGACGCCACCTCGCAGAACTCGATCGGCGGCTCCCGGTGGAGCGGGATGTCGTCGCCACGACAAGCCAGGGCATGGAACGCGTGTCCCGCCTCGTGCAGCAGCGTCTCGACGTCGCGCTGGAGGCCGACCGAATTCATGAAGATGAACGGAAGCCGGGACTCGCTCAGGGTGTACTGGTACCCGCCAGGGGCCTTGCCCTTGCGGTTCTGCAGGTCGAGCAGGCGCCGATCGCGTAGCGTCTGGAAACCTTCCGACAGCTCGGGGTCGAGACGGTTGAAGATTTCCTGTGTCCCGGACTCGAGCCGCGAGCAGTCCGAATAGGGACGCAACGGAGGTCGATTCAAGGGGTCGACCGCGAGATCCCAAGGACGCAATCGGTCGACTCCAAGTGAAGCCCGGCGATCGGACTGCAGTCGCCGAAGGAGCGGCATCACTTCCGACTCGATCGCGTCATGGAACCGGAGGCAGTCGTCCGGCGTGTAGTCGAACCGGCCGCGTGCCCGGAAGGCGTAACCCACGTAGTCCTTGAATCCCGCGTTCCGGGCGATCCGTCCTCGGACCTCGAGCAACTGGTCGAACAAGGCGTCGATCCGATCCACCTCCCGCAGTCGACGATCGGCGACCAGGCGCCAGGACTCTTCGCGGACGGCCCGCTCCGGTTCCTCCTGGAAGCGGGACATGGCGACCAAGGTCCTTTCCTCCTCCCGAAACCGGACTGAGAGCGAGCCGTTGATGTTCGTGTATTCGTTGGAGAACCGCGCTTCCTCGGTTTCCAGGGGAATGTTCTGCTCGCGGAAAAGCTCCACCTGCAGCGCGGTGGCGCGGTCGAAGACTCCGTAACGTTCCTTCGGGAGTTCGGACCTCAACGCGTGCGCGAGGAACAGCCGTGCCAAGGAGAACAGCCGCGGCTTGAGCGCCGGATCGATGTTCTCGATGAAGTCCAGGTACGACTTCTCCGCGGAGGAATCCTCGGTGTGGCAGGTCTTGGCGATGTAACGCCGGGCCCGCTCTTCGTCCAATGCGGCCACCAGTTCCCCGGAATCCACGATCCACCGCTCGAGGTCCGCGACGGTCCCGCAGGCCCCGATGGCCTGCTCGATGCGATCGAAGTGGGGTGACACCTCGTTCCAGTTGCCGAGGTCCAGCCCCGCGGGGAGGAAACGGCGGGCGCGATAGGGAGGGAGTTCACCGAACGGCAGCAGACTCATCGGCGACATCATGGAAATCCGCCGGGGCCTGGGCAAGCGGTTGGATTCCCGTCCGCGCGTGAGTCTCCCGCGGAGAGTGCGGAATTCGCGCCTCTTCCGTCGTGCCACTTCCCGGGTTCAGCCGGGAATGCCCTGGAATGGACCGGAATTTTCGGCGTGCGCCGCGGCACGCAAGTTTCTAGCGTGCGCCCCATGCTCATCTGGGTTCTCGCAGGACTGCTTGTCGGAGGCTTCGGCCTCGTCGGCCACCAATCCGGGGCCATCCGCTCCGGCCTCGGCCTGATCGGCGCCGCCTTGGGCCTGGCCCTCACCGGCCTTCTCGGCGGCCTTCTCGGGCCCGCACTCGCCGCCATGGGTGTCACGGACCAGATCGCCCTGAAGCTGCTGCCCGGCCTCTTCGCCTTCCTCATCGTGTTCGGCATCTTCTTCGGGATCGGCGTCGCCGTTCATCGACCGGTCGAGCACCACTTCAAGTACCGTACCGACGAACCGACCCGTCAGGCCTTCGAACGCGCCAACCAGGCCTCCGGCCTTTTCGTCGGACTCGTCTGCGGCATCTGCGTCTTCTTCGGGGTCGGCAAGTACATCTACCGGCAGGGATATCTCGTGGTCCAGACCACCAGCGAGTCCGGCGAGGCCACTCCGGTCCGGTATCTGGGACAGATCCGACAGGACATGGACTCCACGGGCTGGTCCAAGACCTTCGCCGCCTTGGACACGACCCCGGCGAAGTTCTACGAGGTCTCCGACATCCTCGGCATCCTCCACGGCAATCCCCTCCTCCATGGGCGCGTCGAGAACTATCCGCCGTTCCTCGCCCTTGCCGAGGTTCCGGAGTTCACCGAGATCGGAGGCGACCAGGAGTACCAGAAGCTGCTCCAGGAACAGCCCGCGCTGGCTCCGATGCTCAACCATCCGAAGACCTTGGCCGTGCTCAACAACGCATCGCTGATGGACACCTTCTCCCGCTTGGACCTGAAGGATTTCCGCCAGTACCTCGAGACCGGTGTC
>CAIYXO010000115.1 GCA_903930165.1 uncultured Verrucomicrobiota bacterium
GCCCCATGAACACACCCCGCGCATGGAACGAGGAACGGAGACTCGAGTTGCTCCGTGGTTTCGGGTTGCTCGACAGTCCGCCGGAGCGGGAGTTCGACGAGATCGCAGAGCTGGCGGCGACCCTGTGCGAGGCTCCGATCGCCGTGATCTCGCTCATCGACGGCGGACGTCAGTGGTTCAAGAGCCGCATGGGGATCGAACCTGCCGAGACGCCTCGGGACGAGTCCTTCTGTGCTCACCTGCTCGGACGTGACGACCTGCTCGAGGTCCCCGACGCCACCCTTGATCCCTGCTTTTCAGGGCTTCCGTTGGTCACCGGAAAGGAATCCGTCCGCTTCTATTGCGGCATGCCACTCACCGCGGACAACGGCGAGGTGCTGGGCGCGCTGGCGGTGCTCGACAGGGTTCCCCGCCGCCTCGATGCGCGACAACGCCAATCGCTGAGGGTCTTGGGACGCCAGGTGATGGCGCAGATCCGGCTGCGGAACGAGCTCCGCGAGACCCGTCGGCGCGAGGACGCGCTCCGCGAGAGCCGGGAGGCCCTGGGATTCAGTGAGCAACGGTGGCAGTTCGCCCTCGAGGGCAGCGACATCGGCGTCTGGGACTGGAACATCGAGACCGGTGCCGTGTTCCGGTCCGAACGCTGGCACCGGATCGTCGGGCTCGACCCGGCAAGCGACGAGCCTTCGCCGGATTTCTGGACCCGCCGGCTTCATCCGGACGACCGGCAGATGGTGCTCGGACGGATCCAGGAACATCTCGACGGACTGTCCGAGGTGTATGCCTGCGAGTACCGCATCCGGATGGAGTCGGGCCGCTACAAGTGGATCCTCGACCGTGGCTGCGTCCTCGCGCGGACCGCGGACGGCAAGCCCCGCCGTCTGGTCGGCACGATGACCGACATCGACCGTCGGAAGCGACTGGAGCAGGCCCAGGCCGTGGAGGCCGCCGTCTTCGAGAGCATCTCCCGCGGGGGGTCGCTGCACGAGGTCCTCTGCGAGGTGACCACCGGGGTTGAAGGCGTACTCGAAGGCGCCATCGCCTCGGTGCTGCGGGTCGAGGCCTTCGAAGGTGGCTTCCGCCTGCGGGACGGAGCCGCGCCGCATCTGCCGGTGGAGTATCGCAAGGCCGTTGACGGCCTGTGCGCCGGTCCCGCCGTCGGTTCCTGCGGCATGGCGGTCCATCGCCGCGAGACGGTGGCGGTCTCGGACGTCCGCACCGATCCGCTGTGGGCTGCGTTCCGAGAACTGCCCGGGGGCTTCGGCCTCATCGCCTGCTGGTCGGTGCCGGTGTTGGATTCCCAGGGCCTGCCGGTCGCCACCTTCGCCCTGTACTTCCGGGAGGCCCGGGAAGCCACGCCGGAGGAGCTCGCGGTGCTCGGTCGGATGGCCCACGTCGTCCGCATCGCGTTCGAGCGGGACCATGCCGAGAAGGCCCTGCGCCGCTCGGAGGACCGGTTCGCCAGCCTCTTCCGCAACAGCCCCGCCGCCATCGGCATCTCCACCGTGCGCGAGGGACGCATCCTCGACGTCAACCAGCGCTGCTGCGAGCTGCTCGGGTACCAACGCGAGGAGCTGATCGGCAGGACCGTGGACCAGGTCCATCTCTATCCCGACGAAACCCGGCGTGGCGAGGTGGTGGAGCGGCTCCTCGAGAAGGGGCGCCTCGTCGGAGCCGAGACACGTCTTCGGGGCAGGGACGGCCGATTCCGGGACGTGGTCGTCAGCTTGGAGCTGCTGGAGCTGGCGGGGGACGCCAACCCCGTGATGGTGGCGCAGATCGCCGACATCACCGACCGGAAGGCCGCCGAACAGCGGTTGATCCAGAGCCAGGCCCTGATGCGCATGGCCTCGCGGGTCAGCCGCCTTGGGGCATGGCAGATCGATTTCCCGTCCTTGGAGGTGACATGGTCCGAGGAGGTGCGCGAGATCCACGGCGTCCCTCCCGACTACCAGGCCACGGCCGAGGGTTCCGTCGCCTTCTACCTGCCGGAATGCCGCCCGCTCATCCGCAACGCCGTCCGCGAGTGCGCGCGGCTCGGCACCCCGTTCGACCTGGAGCTGCGCATCCGGTCCCTGTCCGGCCAGGAGGTCTGGGTCCGGTCGATCGGCGAGGCGGTCCGCGACGAAGCCGGCCGCGTCCACCGCGTCCAGGGAACCTGCCAGGACATCTCCCAGACCAAGAGGAACGAGGAACGCATCGCGGAGCAGGCCGCGCTGATCGACGAATCGCGCGACGCCATCATCGTGCGTGGGCTCGACGACCGGATCCTCTTCTGGAGCAAAGGGGCCGAGCGACTGTACGGATGGAGCGCCCTCGAGGTCGCCGACAGGTCGCTGCCGGACCTCCTGAAGACCGATCCCGGACGGTTCCAGCTCGCCGATCGCGCGGTCCGCGGCTCCGGTGCTTGGAACGGGGAGTTGGCCGTCTCGTCGCGCAACGGTGCGATCCTCACCTTGGACAGCCGGTGGACGCTTCTCCGCGACGGCGAGGGACGGCCGCGGTCGATCCTGGCGATCGACACTGACGTGACGGAGCGGAAGAAGCTGGAGCAGCAGTTCCTGCGGGCGCAGCGGATGGAGAGCATCGGGACCCTGGCGGGAGGCATTGCTCACGACCTGAACAACGTGCTGGCGCCGATCCTGATGTCGATCGAGCTGTTGCGCCTCGAGAACTCCACCGAGGAACGGAACGAGGTGCTCGACACCATCGAGTCCAGTGCCCGCAGGGGTGCCGACATGGTCAACCAGGTTCTGTCCTTCGCCCGGGGCGTCGAGGGCCGCAGGGTGACCCTGCAGGTGCGGCACCTCATCCGCGACGTCGCCAAGATCGCCTCCGAGACCTTCCCGCGGAACATCGAGATCCGGACGCACACCCCGGGCGACCTCGAGCCGGTTCTCGGCGATCCCACCCAGATCCACCAAGTCCTGCTGAACCTCTGCGTGAACGCCCGCGACGCGATGCCGCAGGGTGGGGTCCTGACCCTCTCGGCCCGGAACCTCGTCGCCGACATGCAATACGCCGGGCTCATCCCCGAGGCGCAGGCGGGGCGCTACATCCTCATCGAGGTCGAAGACACCGGCACCGGGATGGATCCGGAGACCATCGAGAACATCTTCGACCCGTTCTTCACCACCAAGGAGCCGGGCAAGGGCACCGGGCTGGGGTTGTCCACGTCGCTGGCCATCGTTCGTAGCCATGGCGGGTTCTTCCGGGTGCACAGCGAACCCGGAAGGGGATCC
>CAIYXO010000116.1 GCA_903930165.1 uncultured Verrucomicrobiota bacterium
CAACCAGGTCTACGTCGGGCTCGCCGCTCCCCACAATTTCAACGGACTCGTCCGCCACTACTTCCTGCGCCGCGGTTCGTCGGTCGCGGACATCCAGGTGAACCTCGCGCCGAAGCAAGAGCGCGCCGCCCGGAGCCATGACATCGCGAAGCGGGTTCGTCCGGCGGTGGCCGCGGTGGCCGCCCGTTTCGGGGCCCGCGTCGCGGTCGCCGAGGTTCCTCCGGGCCCGCCCGTCCTGCAGACCCTCGTGGCGGAGATCTACGGTCCCACCGAGGAGGATCGAGCGCGGCTCTCAGAGATCGTCCGCGGCGTCTTCCGCGACACCGCCGGGGTCGTGGACATCGACTGGTACGTGGAGGCCGACCAGCCGAAGGTCCGATTCGTCGTCGACCGTGAGAAGGCGGCCCTCCACGGGATCAGCCCGGAGACCGTGGCCCAGACGCTTCGCATCGCCGTCGGAGGCGAGTCGGTCGACCTGCTGCATGTCCCGGGAGAGAAGGAGGACGTGAACCTCGTCCTGCAGCTCCCGCGTTCGGCCCGGACGCATCCCGAGTCGCTTCTCTCGCTGCGCGTGCGCAGCGGCGACGCCAACGCGCTGCCCGAACCGACGGTCCGGGACGGCGCCGGCGGGCTGGTACCGCTGCGTGAGCTGGTCCGCATCGAGACGACCCGCGTGGACAAGAGCCGTCATCGCAAGAACCTGCTGCCGGTGACGTACGTGATCGGCGACGTCGCCGGCGTGGTGGAGAGCCCGTTCTACGCGATTGCCGGGATGAACCGGTTGCTCGCCGAGCGGACCCGCGGGATTCCCGGAGGGGTGGAGGTGCTGAACGCCTCGATGCCGAGGTCCGATCTCCGGCCGGCGTTGAAGTGGGACGGGGAGTGGCACATCACGCTCGAGGTGTTCCGCGACCTCGGCATCGCCTTCGGCGCCGTGCTCGTCCTGATCTACGTGCTGATGGTCGGTTGGTTCCGTTCCTTCCTCACGCCGTTGATCGTGATGGTGGCCATCCCGTTCTCGCTCGTCGGCATCCTGCCGGCGCATGGGTTGATGGGTGCCTTCTTCTCGGCCACCTCGATGATCGGCTTCATGGCCGGAGCCGGAATCGTGGTGCGCAATTCGATCATCCTCGTGGACTTCATCGAACAGCGCGTCTCCGAGGGGCTGCCGCTGGACGCCGCCGTGATCGACGCGGGTGCGGTCCGGTTCCGCCCCATGTTGCTGACCGCGATGGCGGTCATCGTCGGTGCGGCGGTGATCCTCGGCGACCCGATCTTCCAGGGCCTGGCGCTCTCGCTGATGGCCGGGGAAATCGCCTCGTTGCTGATCAGCCGGATGGCGGTCCCGGTGCTCTACTTCTGGCTGCTTCGTCCGAAGTCGGCGGCCCAGGCCTGAGGAACGGCATGCGCCAGAGTCCGGCGAATCGCTGCTGACGTTCGTCGTCGAAGCCGTCCAGCCCAAGCCGGAGCCCTGTTTCATCTTCGCGGACCCGAAACGTCCCGAACAGCCGGTCCCAGACCGTCAGGAGCGACGAGAAGTTCGAATCGGTTTCCGGTTGCCAGCGGGAGTGGTGGACGCGGTGCAGTCCCGGCGTGACCACGACGAGCCGGAGCAGGGCTTCCATCGGGGCTGGAAGGCGGATGTTGGCGTGTTGGAACTGCACCACG
>CAIYXO010000117.1 GCA_903930165.1 uncultured Verrucomicrobiota bacterium
CCCGAGGGAAGGAACCGACCAGAAATCGAGGAGCTCGAGACCGGATAGAGCCTGATCGGGCAGGCGGGAGGTGGAATCCTGACTTTGTGCGGAGCCCGGGAAGATGGCTCCAGAGGTAGGGCTCAGACCTGTGAATCCGGACCCTCCGGGCTTCCAACCTTCCGCCGTCCGTCGATGATTCGGTCCCATGCGAGGATCCAACCCCTTCTTGATGAGTTCCTGTCGGAAAACCGGTCGGTCCGGCGCCTTCACCCTGATCGAGTTGCTGGTCGTCATCGCCATCATCGCGATCCTGGCCGGGATGCTCCTTCCGGCGTTGGGAAAGGCGAAGGCCAAGGCCAACCAGATCAAGTGCCTGGCCAACCTCAAGCAAATGGGGCTGGCCCACACGCTCTACCTCGACGACCACCGGGGGACGATGCTGCCGTACACCGGGGACCAGAGCCTGTGGATGAACATGCTCATGAACTACCAGGGGAAGGCGCATTTCGTGCGGTACTGTCCGGTCGCTCCCCAGCCGCAGAGGCGGATTTCCCGGAATCCCGCCAACCCGGACTACGGGACCGCGGACGAGACCTGGATCTGGCGCACCAATTCGACCTCCGGATTCCAGGGCTCTTACTGCTTCAACAGCTGGTTCTATTCGGCGCCGCCGGTCGATCCGTCCAAGGCCTTCCTCAAGGAAAGCGGCGTGGACAACCCGAGCCAGTCGTTCGTGTTCGGCGACGGCATGTGGGTGGACGCGTGGCCCGAGGCCAACGACACGCCGGCCCGGAACCTGTATGAGGGCGACGGTGTCGGAGGAGGGATGGGACGATTCATGATCGGCCGCCACGGGTCCGGTCCCGTCGGAAAGGGGGCTCCCCGGCGTCTTGCCGCAGGCGAGAAACTGCCCAACTCGATCAACCTCTCCGCGGCCGACGGCCATGCGGAACTCGTCCCGCTGGAGCGGCTCTGGTTCTTCCCGTGGCACAAGGGTTATCAGATCCCGGCCCAACGGCCCCGCTGAACGCCGGTTGTCGGCCGCAAACCTGTCCCTGCCAGTGGCCGCGGCCACCAGGCCGCGGATTCCCTTTCTTCCGGGTTTCCGGCCCTGCCGGCCCATCCGAGGGTTTCAGGCCTCCGCCCCGAGCTCGGCCGCGACCGCCTCGCGCAAGGCCCGGATCAACGACGGATCGTCCAGCTCGAACTCGTCCGGGATTCGCAGGTTGACGATGTGAAGACCCTCGACCGCCTCGGGATGGTTGCTGCGCAGGAGGTCGGCATGGCGGCGTTCCATGACGAAGACCACCTCGGCCCAACGGAGCAATCCGTCGCTCACCCGGATCCGTGCCGAAGGTTCGGTTCCCGCGGAACGCACCTGGTAACGGGGATCCCCGTGGAAGGCCGTCTCCGCGGTCAGGCTGCGCCGGCGGTTCCGAGAACAGACGAACAGGAGGCGGATCGGATCCCCATGTGGCATCCCGGGATCAGGGGGACTTGAGGCGCTTCACCAGCACCTTGGATCTGCGACCGCTGGCGTCGTACTTCTCCCGGCGCGAAGGAGGCAGGTCGTCGGGCGTCCCCTCGTGGAATCCGCCCTTGGAGATGAAGTAGGTGAAGGCCTGGGTGCTGAGGGTGATCAGCTCGGACAGCCCAAGCTCCCGCGCCCGTCGCTCGACGAACTGGATCAGCTTCACGCCGATGCCCTGGTTCTCGTGGCTGGGGGCCACGAAGAGGAATGCCAGCTCCCCCTTGTTCTGCTCGGGATAGATGTGGAGGGCCACGCAACCGACCGGATTCTTGTCGATCTCGAAGAGGAAGTAGTCGCCGACCTGCTTTTCCATCGCGGTGCGCGTCCGCTTCACCAGCTCGGCCGAGGCGACGGAGTTCTTGGTGAGGTTGAGCAGCGCCCGGATGTCCTTCTTCAGCGCGCGCCGGATCTGGGTGTATTCGTTGGCATGGACCAGCGTTCCGATGCCCTCGTTGGAGAACACCTCCGCGAGCAGGCCCTCGTCGACCTCGCCGTTGATGATGTGCACGCGCTGGACGCCGGCTTCGCAGGCCGCGACCGAGTGGCGTGCCTTGGAGACGAGGTTGGCCGGCCAGTCCGCCTGGGGAGGCGTCAGCAGGGCCTTGAGGTCGCCGACGAGGATCTGCCGGACCAGGACGCCCGACCGCGTCAGGCCGTCCACCGTGGTCAGGAAAATGAGCTTCGAGGCGCGGAGCTGGTCTGCGAGGGAGAAGGCGATGGCATCCGAGTTCACCCGGTAGGTCTTGCCGTCGCCGTCGAATCCCAGGGGCGGGATCACGGGCACGATTCCCTGCGAGAGGAGCGTCTGCAGCATCTCCACGTCGACCCGCTCCACCTTGCCGGTGAACTGGTGGTCCACGCCGCCGACGATCCCGAGCGGATGGGCGATGATGGCGTTGGTCGAGACGGCGCGGAGGTCGTTCGCGGAAAGGCCCTCGAGGATCTCGTGCGTCAGGCGGTTGGCCGCGGTGAGGGAGACCTGGAGGGTGTTGGCGTCGGTGACGCCGGTGCCGTCGAGGTTGGACGGCGTCAGCCCCCGTTCCGCCGCGAGTCCCGCGATCTGCTGGGCGGCGCCGTGCACGATCAGGATGCGGATGTTCAGCGAGCGCAGGACCGCGATGTCCAGGAGGAGGTTCGGGAAGTTGTCGTCCGTGACGATGGCTCCGTCGATGGCGAGGACGAACGTCTTCTCCCGGAATCGGGGAATGTAGCGGAGGATGACCCGCAGGTCGGTTGGTTTCACTTCGTTCGGAGATGGCGGCTGCGCCGGCCGGAAAGAACCGTCAGAGACGGCCGGGTGGCAATCACGAAATCGGCGGATCCGGAAAGCTGGGAGGGAAGCGGAGGTTGGGCTCACGCAAAAACGCCAAGTCGCCTGGGATGGGGAAGGGAACCGCGGGGCCCCGGTCGGAGTGCCGCTGATCCGTACGCGTTGTCCGCTTTGGTCGCGAAGCCCCGTCCCCCGGCGTCTCGGCGCCATTGCATGACCCTTGTTCATGAACTTCGGCCCAATCCAACGGGGCCTCGACAAACTTTGGGTTCTACGTCACCGGACACTTGGTCTCGCCCGGGTTCTGGGGTAATGGCTCCGGGAGATGACGACCCATCAACACGCAGGCTCGTCGGCGGACAACCGTTTCCCGCCGCAGATCAAGTACATCATCGGCAACGAGGCCTGCGAGCGGTTCAGCTTCTATGGGATGCGAAGCATCCTGACGCTCTACATCGCCAAACAGCTCGGAATGGGGCCGTCGTCCGCTTCGGAGATCGTCCACCTGTTCGTCTTCGGGGTGTATTTCTTCCCCCTATTCGGCGCCTGGCTCTCGGACCGGATCCTGGGCCGCTACAAGACCATCCTCTACATCTCGATGTTCTACTGCATCGGCCACGCCGTCCTCGCGATGGCGGACCTGACCAGCTCCATCGAGATCAAGAAATGGCTGCTCTATGGCGGATTGACCC
>CAIYXO010000118.1 GCA_903930165.1 uncultured Verrucomicrobiota bacterium
CGCCACCGCCGGGCTCCAGATCGGAGAAGCCGAAGATTCCAATGGCCACCCGAATCGAGCCAAGCACCCGCGAGAACAGTTCAGGATGCAGGCGACGATTATCTGCCCGTTTGTCGGACGCCGATCCGGAAGCATCCGCCAGATCCCAAGTCCTTACGGTGACGAACCGTTCGGGAATCGCGGACAAGACCACGTGGAACAGGAAGGGGTGCGAGGCACTCCGGACTACTGCCCCGTCTGCGTCTTCTCCCCTCGGAGGAACGCGATGAGGTCGCGAAGCTCCTGCGGCGTCTTTCCGGATTCCAGGCCCTCCGGCATCAGGGACCTGCCGGTGGAGCGGATCGACTTGATCTGGGTCCGAGGCACGGTGACCCGCTGTTCGTCAGCCTGGAGCAGAACAACCGACTCCACGGTCTGCGACGACAGGAGTCCGAAGATGGATTCGCCGTCCTGGCGTTCCACCTCGAACGAGATGAAGGCAGGGTTCATCGCCATGTTCGGATCGAGGATGTTGGAAAGCAGGTCTTCGACACTTCGATGGGCGGATCCGGCGAGGTCCGGTCCGACACGACGTCCCGCATTCCCCAACTGGTGGCAGCGGGCACAGAGTTCGCTGAAGATCTTCGCGCCCCGACCCGCATCGCCGGTGGCGGGAAGCTTCGCCATCCACTCCTCCACGGCCGCCTTCCGGTTCGAATACTCCTCATCTTTCCAGAACTTCTCCGCGCGCGCGCGGACGGCCGGGAGCGGCGAACGCAGAAGACGGCGGCGCTGTTCGAGGTCGAGATTCAATTCGCCCACCTGGAGCCGTCCCGACTCCAAAGAGGCGAGGAGGGAGTCGTGGTTCTCCCGACGGTCCACGAGGAAACGGATTGCGCGCTCCTTCACGCCGGGCCAGAGAGAAGGCCAGCGTCCCAGCACGATTCCGACGGTATCAGCGGGACGCATCCTCAAGAGGACGTCAAAGGCCGCCATCTGGACCTCTGGCATCTCTTTTTCGGTCAATAGTCGGGGCAGGAGATTCGTTGCCAGATTCGGCATGGCCTCAAGGAGGGGAATCTCCTGGAGCCGGCTCGCCAACGGGCGGGCCTCTTCGGTCACACCCCGCACCGTCTGCGCCAGCGAGCGCTCGAAGGCGATTCCGACAGGTATCTGGAGCCGGCTGAAGATCCTCCAGATCAGCAGCATCTCCTGGGGCTTCGCCCCGGTGGTCAACCGGGAAAGGTGCCCGCGTGTGGATTCGGGAAGGCGGAGCTTCGAACCCGAGCGCTCCAGACCCGCCTCGGCTCCTTGTAGGATGGCCATTCTCGACTCGATCGAAAGGGAAGCGTCGCAACGTTCGAGCAACCACGCGAAGTCGGAAGGATTCGTGGCGGCCAGCACAGCGCTCATCTCCGACAACTCCTTCAGGATCTGGATACGGCCAGGACCCGGCGCAAATCGGAATCCGGTTTCCGCGAGGAAACGGTTCAGGAACCGCCTCGGATCGGAGGTATTCATCGAACTCAGCGCTGCCAGTCGATTCCAACGGCTCTCGGCGTCGAATCGATAAAGGTCCCGAAGTGTGCCCGAGGCGAGGTCCGATCCGATGTTCCCAAGCACCACGGCGGCACCCATCCGGACTCTTGCATCCGCATCCGAGGCCAAACGGACCACCGACGCATGGAGATCGGTCCCGGCTCCGATGACTTCGTTGGCCAAGATCAACCCGTTCTCGCGCACACCAGGATGACCGTCGCTAAGCGCCCTGGAGTAGTCCTTCAATGTCAACGCATTCAGCGCCTTCAACGTCCAGAAGGCATGAAGCCGGGCCAAGGGACGTCCGTCGGTGGCCGCCATCTCCCGAAGTCGAGGCAAGGCATCCTCCGGCGGGGCCTCCAAAAGTTTCCGCTGCGCCGTCTGCCGCCACCAGAGGTCGGGATGCTCCAAAAGGGAGATCCAATCCCTTTTGCTCATTGCGTCACGAACCGGCCGGAACGGAGGCAGCCCTCCCTTGGGAGTCACACGATAGATCCGCCCCCGCGTTTCGCCGGCACGCAGATCCTGACGTTCGCGGACCTTCGCCGGGATGTAGTCCGGATGTTCGATCACGTCCCGCTGCATGTCGGCGATGTAGAGCGCACCGTCGGGACCGGACTCGAAGGCAACCGGGCGGAAAGCAGGATCACTGGAAGCGAGGAATTCCGAGTGGCTTTCTTCCGGCCCCCTCGAGGCGCGGAAGCCGGGTCCGTCCCGGAAAATGCGGTCACGATGGACAAGGTTGCCCACGACATCCCCGACGAAGATCGAATTCTGCAGATCCTCGGGGAAAGCCGAGGACAGCCCGGCTCCCAGCCCCCCCGCCGCGGAGAAGTGACCGGCCTGTTCGGGATGGTTCGGTCGGGTCGAAGGCGAGGAGATCGGGAAGATCCGAGCCATCTCCTCATGGTCGGAAATGCTGGCGGTCAACGGGACCGGTGGAAATCCAGGATTCCTGCGGGCGACATGACGTTCCAGGAAACGGTGTTGGATATGGTTGATGTTGTATGTGGTGAAGCCCCTGCCCCACTCGTCGAACACCAATCCGAATCCACCTCCCGTTTCGCCGGTCAACCGGATCTCGCCGGTCTCCGGCTTGAAGGCGAAATCCATTCCCTCGATGTCCAAGGGTTCGCCGAGCTGCTTTCGCGAGGTCAGGCGTCCGCCATTGCCTCCATTGGCCACGTGGACCCATCCGTCGAGATGGTGTCGAAGGCTGTTGGCGAGGGAATCGCTGACACCACGAACCAAGCCTTCGATCAGGACTTCGCGGGAATCGGCCCTGCCGTCCTTGTCCGTGTCCCGCAGGAAAAGAATCTGGGGTGGCGCCAGGACCAGCAGACCATCTCTCCATGGGAGGACGCTGGTGGCGAAGCTGAGCCCTGCCGCGAAGACCGTGGAGCGGTCCGGACGGCCATCGAGATCGGTATCCTCCAGTCGCCGCACGGCGCTTTGAACGGAACCGGCGGGACCGGCGCCACTGGGGTAGTCCCGGCACTCGGCGACATAGGCGACCCCTTCGGAATCGAAGGTCAATGCCACCGGATC
Source organism: uncultured Verrucomicrobiota bacterium (assembly GCA_903930165.1). GTDB lineage: Bacteria > Verrucomicrobiota > Verrucomicrobiia > Limisphaerales > UBA9464 > SXXZ01. The sequence continues at coordinate 3,067 of CAIYXO010000118.1, forward strand.
GACAACATCGGGCTCGGAGGCCCACAGCTGGATCTCGAGTCTGGGGTCGATCCGAAGCTGATGTTCCGAATGGACTGCCAGCGGAAGGAACAACCCGAGAACCCAGGCGCAATGTCCAGCGCCCCAACCGGAGGAGATCCTGCTTTTCAGTCGCACGGCATTGCGATCGGACGCCCGTGAACCATCAAGAGTTCACGGAGCCGTGGGAGAGGAGAGATTCCCGAAGGCGTAGACCAGGGCCGCGATGATGATGAGCAGGAGCAGGCCACCGGCCGCGAAAAACACCTTGTTCGCGTTGTTGGACTTCTTGGCGAACGCGGTGTTGTTGGCGGTCCCGGCGAGGGTTCCCGCACCGATCTTGACCGTCTGCCGCGACGCGTCGGACTGCTTCATGCCGGTTTCGAACCGGAGCTGGATTTGGCCCAACCGGAGAATCTGGCCCGGCCGCAACACCGCTTCCTTCTCTGCCGCCAGCTGGAGCTCGTTGATGAAGCTTCCGTTGGTGGAGCCGAGGTCCTTGACCACCACGTCATCGCCCTTCAGCCACACCTCGCAGTGGTGGCTGCTGACGCTGGCCTCGGGGATGCTGAAGGAATTGTCGTCCAGACGTCCAATCGAGGCCTTCTCGGTTTTCACCTCGAAAGAGAGTCCGTTGAATCCCTCGGACAGCACGGAGAGTTTTGCCATAGCGCGGTGTCGCAATGTCTAGCCAGCGGCGGTTGAACGAGTCAAATGCGGATTCCTTCTGGCCGAGGATTTTCCGATTCCGACGAAAAACAAAACGCGCCTTCCGCAGACCGGAAGGCGCGTCTGAAAGGTCAACCAGGATCAGGCCTTGGTCGAACGACGGCGCCAGAGGCCGAAGCCCGCGAGACCGGCACCCGCGACCAGCGCGTAGGTGGAGGGCTCGGGAACCGCGGTGAAGTCACCGGTCGCGACGCGGAAGTCGGTAGAAGTACCGATCGCACCGGTCTCGTTGAAGACAGTCCCAGCGGTGATCGCTGAAGAGCGAATCACGACGGTGGGCGAGGTGAACACGCCGGAATAGGATGCCGAGACGCCGGACGTAGCCACGTCACCGAGGTCCTGATTGAATTCACCACCGAAGCCGTAGTAGTAGCTCACCAGCGGATTGGAGTCAGAAACCACCGAGATCGCATACC
>CAIYXO010000119.1 GCA_903930165.1 uncultured Verrucomicrobiota bacterium
GACTGGCTCAAACTTGAGATGGTAGGATTACGGAGTGACGGGAGGCTTTGCAACAGGTTTGGCAGGTCCTTCTCACGAAGATTCAACTTCAGGCCCACCTTCACCTCGGCCTCGATGGCCCCCTTCAGCAGCATCGCGATGCTCTCGATCTTGCGCCGCTTCCACTCGTCCTTCCACGCGGTCTTGTTGGCCACAAGCCGCGGCGTCGAGACCATCAGGGTGTCCACGATCCGCAGCTTGTTCGCGCGCAGCGAGGAACCGGTCTCGGTCACGTCCACGATGGCGTCGACGAGCTCGCGCGCCTTCACCTCGGTGGCGCCCCACGAGAACTCGATCTCGGCCTTCACGCCGTGCTTCTTCAGCCAGCGCTTGGTCATCCCCACCACCTCGGTGGCGATCCGCTTGCCCTCGAGATCCTTCACCGACTTGATCGGCGACTCCTCGGGAACGGCCAGGACCCAGCGGGTCGGCTGACGGGTGGCCTTGCTGAAGAGGAACTCCCCGACCTCGTGGACCTGGCTCGCCACGCCGTTCTCGTGGATCCAGTCGATTCCGGTGAGGCCGGCGTCGAGGTAGCCCAAGGCGACGTAACGCCCGATCTCCTGCGCCCGGATCAGGCGGATCTGGAGGCTCGGATCGTCCACGTACGGCTCGTAGCTGCGGGAGGAGACCGTGATGTTCCATCCGGCGCGGGCGAACTTCTCCAGGGTCGCCTCCTGGAGCGATCCCTTGGGCAATCCCAGTTTCAGCCGGGGCGCGGGGGCGGTGGTGGCCGCGGGGGCGGCGGATTCAGGTTTCTTGCTCATCGTCTGCGTCCACACGGATCTGCGGCGGCTTACGGCGACGATAGCTCTTGGCCGAAACCTCCACCCGCGTGGTCGGGTTGACCTGCCAGAGAACCCGCGGCCGGGCGACCCTTTTCTTCCTTGGAGCCTTCTTCGGCATGTGTCCGCACTCCATTCCGCGGAGCTTCCGGCCGCAAGTCCATTTCCCTCAATTCCCGCCCCGGCGCGATGGGAGCGTCCGCCCGATGAACCTGTTCAGCGGAATGCGGTGCGGAGCTTGGCGAGGCTCTTCGGAACGGCCGTCGACGCCGGTTCCTTGCCCTCCATTTCCAAGGCCACCCAGCCGGAATAGCCGGCCTTGCGCAGGATCCCGGCGATGCGCGGGTAGTCCAGGTCGAGTGTGTACCACTCGCCGCCTCCGGGGTAGTCCTTGGCCTGGACGTACACGGTCTTGGCGGCGATCGCCTCGAGCTTGTCGTAGGGATTCTCGAGGAAATTCCCGGTGTCCATCAGCAGACCGAAGTTCGGATGCCGCACGTCCCGGGCGATCCGCAGCATGCCTTCCACGGTCCTCGTGAGTCCCCAGTGGTTCTCCACGGCCAGCATCACGCCACATTCCGCGGCCTTCGGAAGGCACTTTTCCAACGACTCCACGCACCAGCGGAAGCCGTCGTCCTCGGTGTGGCCGGGAAGCACCGGCTCCTCGCCGCGGGCCTTCATGAGGTCGTCGAAGGAGGCGATCGTGTTCCAGCGTCCCGAGTTGATGCGGACGCACGAGACACCGAGCGCGTAGGCGATCTCGATGCACTTCTCGGTGTGCGCGACGTGGGCCTTGCGGACCGCGGGATCGGGATCGACGAAGTCCTGGTGGATCGAAAGGCAGACGGGCGTCACGCCTTGGCGGAACGCATGCCGACGGAGGTCCGCGAGATACGACCGGTGGGCCGAGGTCAGGGGCTCCTTTTCCGGGATGTCCATCTGACGATGA
>CAIYXO010000120.1 GCA_903930165.1 uncultured Verrucomicrobiota bacterium
CTGCATCCATGGAAGCGCCCGAATCCTTCCTCACGACCTGTCGCGGCGCCCTGCTGGGCCTGTCGATCGCGGCGCCCGTGGGGCCGATCGGATTGCTCTGCATCCGCCGGACACTCGTCGACGGCTGGCGCATCGGTCTCGCGACCGGGCTCGGGGCCGCGACGGCGGACGCCGTGTACGGGGCGATCGCCGCCGGAGGTCTCGGTGCGGTGTCCGGCCTGCTTGTCCGACACCGCTTCGCCCTCCAGTTGGCGGGGGGCGCCTTCCTCCTCTGGATCGGAATCCGCACCCTGCGCCATCGCCCCCCGGCGAACGCCGCCCCGACGAAAGGGCCAGGCATCCCCGGCGCCTTCGCGGCGACCTTCGCCCTCACCCTGGCGAATCCGATGACCATCCTGTCCTTCGTCGGACTCTTCGCGGCAATGGGTCTGGGCTCGGGAGCCTCGACCGCCGACTCGGTTCTGCTGGTGTTCGGCGTGTTCGTCGGTTCCGCGGCCTGGTGGCTCGGGCTCAGCGCGGCCGTCTCCGGACTCCGGGATCGCGTGACTCCCGGCGGAATGCTCTGGATCAACCGGATCTCGGGCTGCGCGGTGGCCGCCTACGGACTGAAGACCTTGGCAGGGCTCCTCAACTCGAAAGTCTGAGCCCCATCACAAGAGACTCGCACCCGAAGCCGCAAGGCCGCCAGGGAACGGAAGGGACACCGGGGATTCCGAGTCAGCAGGGCACGACGCCGGCCATCGGCGAAAATCCCCGCTCCGGATCGGGCAGCCCGTTTGGCGCCTTTGCGTACGGGTGCGAGATCCCTCCTCGGCGTCATCGAAGGATCAAGAGGCGAGGACCTCGGCGAGGAATCGGCCGGTCCGGCTTTCCCGGACCGCGGCCACCTGCTCCGGTGTGCCGGCGGCCACCAGTTCTCCACCTTCGCCCCCTGCTTCCGGTCCGAGATCGAGGATCCAGTCGGTGCACTTGAGCACGTCGAGGTTGTGCTCGATCACGATCACCGAATGCCCCTGGTCCACCAGGCGCTGGAACACCAGAAGGAGGATTCGGACGTCCTCGAAGTGGAGTCCGGTCGTGGGCTCGTCGAAGACGAACAGCGTGGGCTTCACCGCGGGCGCGATCCGGGCCAAGTCGTCGGTTCCGAGACGTGCGGCGATCTTCGGAGGGATCCGCGTGGCGGCCGCCGACGGCGTCTGCGCGAGGTGGCTGACCAGCTTCAGTCGCTGGCTCTCGCCACCGGAGAGCGTGTTGATCGGCTGCCCCAACCGGAGGTAGCCCAGCCCGACCTCGTCCAGGAGACGCAGCTTCTCCACGGCACGGCGCGCCGGACGCGAGTCGGGAAACCCGGAGAGGAACGCCACGGCGTTCTCCACCGTCGCCTCCAGGAGGTCGGCCACGGACAACGCCTGTCCCGATGGCGCGGTGATGCGGACTCCGGCGACGTGCTCGCGGAAGCGTCGGCCGTTGCAGGCCGGGCACCGGATGAAGATGTCGCTCAGGAACTGCATCTCGATCTTCTCGTGGCCCGCGCCGCGGCACTGTTCGCACTGGCCGAGCTGGGAGTTGAAGCTGAAATGTCCCGGCTGCAGGCCGAGGGACTTGGCGACCTCGCTCGAGGCGAAGAAGTCCCGGATGTCGTCGAACGCCCCGATGTAGACCGCCGGATTCGAACGCGGCGTGCGGCCCAAGGAGGTCTGGTCCACCAGCACCACCGCACCGAGGTTCTCCGCCCCTTCCAGCTCCGCGGAGGCCAGGGCTCCGGCAGCCTCGTCGAGGGACTCGCCATCGACTTCTTCCTCCAAGGCTTGCGCCGCACCGGTGCCCGCGAGTCGCGCCTGAAGCAGCGGAAGCAAGGCCTCCCGCACCAGCGTGGACTTTCCGGAACCGCTGACACCGCTGATTCCGACCAGCCTTCCCAAGGGGATCTCCACGGAGAGGTCCCGGAGGTTGTTGGCCGTGACGCCCTTCAGACGCAGCGTCGCGGTACGGCCGGCGGCCGTGTATCGGCTACGGGTCGGGAGGGAGTCTTCCATCGACATGGAGGACAGGCTTGACCCGATCGCAGACAGGGATACCGGGCGTCGCTGCGGCAACTCGATGCGACGCCGACCGGTGAGGAAGTCGGCGGTGAGCGAACCCTCGGCCCGGGCCAACTGAGACGCCGTGCCCTGGAAGACGACACGGCCGCCGGATTCACCATGGCCCGGACCGATGTCCACGATCCGATCCGCGGCCCGCATGACGGCAGACTCGTGTTCGACGACCACGACCGTGTTCCCCAGGTCGCGGAGGCGCTTGAGAATCCGGATCAGCCGGTCCGTGTCGCGGGCGTGGAGTCCGACGCTCGGTTCGTCGAGCACGTACA
>CAIYXO010000121.1 GCA_903930165.1 uncultured Verrucomicrobiota bacterium
GATGGATGTCATCCGGGTAGGGCGAAGGCTCCCGCCGAGCCGAATGTCCCCGATTCCGGCCACCTGCAGCGGATCAGCGGGAGCCTTCGCCCCAGCTGGGTGCGTTCCTCCCCTTCCGCCTCCGCCACCTTGCAGCTCAGGCGATCTCCACCAGCAGCGCCGTGGTGTTGTCCCGTCCACTCCGGACCAGCGAGGCTTCCACCAACCGGTCCGCGGCGGCCGCGTCGACGGGACGGATCACCTCATCCTCGAGGCTGGCCCCGTAGAGCCCCTCGCTCAGGCCGTCCGTGCAGAGCAGGAAGCGGTCGCCGGGTTCGCAGCCGACCGCGCCGACCTGCGGGTCCACGTACACGTTCCCGCCTCCGAGCGCCTTCTGGAGGACGTGCTTGCCGGGGTGGGAACGGGCCTCCCATTCGGTGATCTTGCCGTTGCGGAGCAGCCAACCCACGTGGGTGTCGTCCTGGGTGAGCTGCCTGAGCGTGCGTTCCCGTGCGGACCAGTAGTAGATGCGGCTGTCCCCGACGTGGCCGAAGTACATCCAGCCGGGCGTGAACCAGCAGAGGCTGAGGGTGGTTTCCATGCCCCGGCATTCGTCGTAGCTCGCGCCGAGATAGGCCAAGGCCCGATGGGTCTGGTGGAACAACTCGGTGAGCACGTCCTGGAACCCGACCTGGATGCCCGCGGCCGACTAGTGGAACGCCTTGGGGAGCAGGGTGGTGATCTTCTCCACGGCGATCCGGCTGGCGAACTCGCCGGCGTTCGCCCCGCCCATGCCGTCGCTGACCGCGAAGGCGAAGTCGGTCGCGTGGTGGGTCTGTTCACCGAAGCGTCCGAGGCGGAAGACCTCCTTGGCGTTGAATTCGAGGGCGAGGAAGGAGTCCTCGTTGTTGGGACGGAACCGTCCGCGGTCGGTGCGGGCGGACCAGCGGAGCCGGGAGCCTTCGGCATTCACGGCTTCACCTCCGTCGGCTCCTTCGCGGACTGCCCGAGCAGGTGGAGAACTCGAAGTCGATGATGCAGAAGCGACCGTCCGAATTGCGGTAGGTCACGTTCCGGATGTCGGCGTCGTCGTGGCGGACGCCATACTTCTCCAGCTCCTGGAAGATCTCGGCGCACCGTTGGGCGTCGAGGTGGTCCACGCGTTGGCCGCAGTTGGTGGTGACGATGCGCAGGCGCACGGGATCGGCCTCGAGAAGCCGGGGGACGAAGTGGCATCCGTGGTCCTCGAGATGCCGCAGGACGCGGACCTCCTGGTCGAAGCGCTCCTGGGCGTTGGCCCCGTGGTAGGCCTTGATGACCCTTCCGTCGAAGGTGAGGTTGACCGTGGACCTGAGGGTGTCCTTTACCTTCAGCATGCCCTGAGGATGGGGCCTTGGCCGAGGAATGCACGCCTGCACAATTCCGGACAGCCCGGTCAATTGCCGACAGGCGTGAAGGGGTGAGGTAGCCCAAAAAAGTGCTGGCGGTCACGGTGGCGTGACCAAGACTTGCCCGGTTCCCGGAGGGGTTGGCGACCGCAGGACGGTTTCGGGGTCATGGCATCTGCCGTGCTTCATGAAATCCCTGCATCTGGACCCCACCGGGCAGAAACACACCACTCACAACATGGCCAAATACAAACTCGAATACATCTGGCTCGACGGTTACGAGCCGACTGCAAACCTCCGCAGCAAGACGCAGATCAAGGATTTCGAAGCCTTCCCGAAGCTCGAACAGCTGCCGATGTGGGGTTTCGACGGCAGCTCCACCCGCCAGGCGGAGGGCCGCACCTCGGACTGCATGCTGAAGCCTGTGGCCGTGTACCCGGACACCACCCGCAAGAACGGCGTGCTGGTGATGTGCGAAGTCATGATGCCGGACGGCGTCACCCCGCACCCCAGCAACAGCCGTGCGACGATCCTCGACGATCCCGGCGCCTGGTTCGGCTTCGAGCAGGAGTACTTCCTGTACAAGGACGGCGTTCCCCTGGGCTTCCCCCAGGGCGGCGGCTATCCCTATCCCCAGGGTGAGTACTACACCGGCGTCGGCTACAAGGCCGTCGGCGACATCGCCCGCGAGATCGTCGAGGAGCACCTCGACCTGTGCCTCGACGCCGGCATCAACCACGAAGGCATCAACGCCGAAGTGGCCAAGGGCCAGTGGGAGTTCCAGATCTTCGGCAAGGGCTCCCGCAGCGCCGCCGACCAGGTCTGGGTCGCCCGCTACCTGCTCATGCGCCTGTGCGAGAAGTACGGCGTGGACGTGAACTTCCATTGCAAGCCGCTCGGCAAGGACGTGGATTGGAACGGTTCCGGAATGCACTCCAACTTCTCCACCTCCTACATGCGCGAGAAGGGCGGCAAGGAGTACTTCGAGGCGCTCATGGCGGCCTTCGACAAGTACAAGAACGAGCACATCGCCGTGTACGGCCCCGACAACCACCTGCGCCTGACCGGTCTCCACGAGACCCAGTCGATCGACAAGTTCAACTACGGTGTCGCCAACCGCGGCGCCTCGATCCGCGTGCCCCACAGCTTCGTCAACAACGGCTACAAGGGCTACCTCGAGGACCGTCGTCCGAACTCCCAGGGCGACCCGTACAAGATCGCCAGCCGCATCCTGCAGACGATCGCCACGGTTCCGACCCCGTAAGGGTTCCGGCCACCGCACAGCGGTTCCCGCGACACGGCCCGGGCTTCGGCCCGGGCCTTTTCCTTTTCCGACGTGGGCTCCGACGGGACCGCCTCAGCGTCCGGGCAGGCCGTTGGTGGAACCGTTCGGGGGAACCGACAGGCTGCTGAAGTCGATCGTGCCGGACTTCGCGGCCCGGAAGCCGCCACCGCTCGCCAGATACAGGGTGCTGCGGACCTCGTAGGACAGGCGTCCCGTCTGGGAAGCCGCGTGGAGCTTCCGGGCGAGGTTGAAGTTGCTGATCCGCACGGTCACCGGTTGGGCCAGGTCGGACAGTGCCGGGATGGTGACCGCCTCGCGGCTCAGGCCGGTGCCCACCTTGGTGCCATCGAGGTAGATCTTGTGCGAAGCCCCGACGAGGCGGACCGGTTGCGGGCGCGCGTTCTGCAGGCGCACCGTGAAGACCAGGGTGGTTTCCCAAGGTTGGACGTCGCCCGAGGTGACGGTCACGAGGGCGACGTCGAAGTCCTCGTCCGGCTGGAACGTGGTGCAGCCGGCGACGAGGAGGAGCAGGGCGGCGAGACCGGAAAGACGCATCATGGAAGGGCGGGGTGGGGTCAACCGA
>CAIYXO010000122.1 GCA_903930165.1 uncultured Verrucomicrobiota bacterium
AAACCCTCGGTGTCGGACACCACGAACGGCTTCTCCCAGGCACCGCCCTTCCGACGCCGGCGGGAACCGAGGATGCCGACGTCGTCCGACTGACGCTCGCCGCTGCCCCGGAACCAGGCCACGAACCACGAACCGTCCGGCTGCTCGACCAGGCACGAGGCGTGGTTGTGCTTCTTCTCCGGCGCGAAGACGACCTCCGAGACGGGCTCCCCCGGGAGGCGTGCGGCCCGCAGGACCGGAAGCACGGCCAAGAGGATCGCAAGAAGGACGAAGCCGTGTCGGAGGAGCATCGTGGAAGCCTAACCACGACCCGCCTCGGGAAAAGAAAAAGGGCGGCCGATGATCGGCCGCCCCTTGGAGCTTCCCCTCGGATCAGGGCAAAACGATCACCCGGTAGAACCGGTTGCCGGTCGCGGGCGGCGGGTCCACGACCAGGATCGTGGTGCCGGTGGCGACGACTTCCTGCGCCGACGGCCATTCGCCCAGCACGGAGCCCGACTCGATGCGGTAGCGGCGTCCAGCCTCGGTGGCGAAGCGCAGCCGGACGTTCCCATCGGTGCCGAAGGTCGGGAGCCCGATCTGGACCGGCGGGGCGTCGCCACCACGGACGACAACCCGGAATTCGTTGGTGACGGACAACGGCGGCGTGCCCGAGTCGGTCACCCGCACCACGACACGGTTGGTCGAACCGACGGTGCCAGCCGGCGCGGTCCAGGAGACCAGGCCTCCGGGCGAGACCGAGAGGCCGGACGGTCCGGAGACGAGGCTGAAGGCGAGCACCTGTCCGGCATCCGGGTCCGAGGCGGTCAACCGGCGTTCGAACAACTGGAGCACCGTGGCCACCGCGTCGGCCGGGGTTGCGAACTCCGGCGGGCGGTTGGCGGGAACGCCCAAGTTGGAGGCTCCCGGCGTCGGGTCCAGCGGAACCACCGAGGCGGGCTCGCCGTCGGGCACATGGCCCACGGTCCGGTTGTCGACCGACGGCACCGTCGCGTGGAGGTAGTCCACGGCGTTGGGGACGCCGGAGAGCGTCCGCTGCAGCACCAGGTTCAGGGCCTGGCCGGCGGTGGACGGAAGACGGAATCCGGCGTGGAGTTCGGTGGCGGACGTCTGGGCCGGTTGGCCGTCGGCGAAGACCACCAGGAAGCCGCGCGCCGGCAGCGTGCGCCCGGCCGGGAAGTCCCAGGAGGCGGGCGTGGAGCCCGGAAGGACGAGGGAAAGGCCGTCGAGCGGGACATCCTCGGCACCGGTGTTCACCAGCTCGATCCAGGGTTCCGCAGTGCCGGAGGCGTCGCGCAGGCCCGCGGTGTTGCGCGGGGCGACCTCGTTGATGCGAAGCGTCGGGAACCCGGGCAGCGAACGGGTGACGTTGTTGGCGAGGCCTGGGGTGGACGGCGACAGGTTGCCGCCCTGGAGGACCATCTCGAGTCCGAACACGATGTCGGAGCTGCCGACGTTGGCCTGGTGCACCTCGACCGCGATGGTGTTCTCGCCGGGGACGAGGAGGCTGGCCGGGATGGTGAACGGTCCCTCGATGGCGCCGTCGCCGACGACGCGGTTGGCAAAGGTTTCATGGTTGGAAACCGCGTCCTCCATGCCGAGGAAGTGGGCGCGCTGGCCGTTCACCCAGAGGACGTAGCCGTCGTCGAGGATGGCGTTCACGACCACAGAGACCCCGGACGGCAATGCCGGCACCTGGATCCTGGTGCGGAAGTAGTAGGTGGTCTGGCCGAGGACGAGGGCGGTGGTCTTGTTGGTGGGCAAGGCGGCGCTCTCGACGAAGAACAGACCACCTCCCTGAGGCCAAGCGGTGTCGTTGAAGGACGCCTGGTTCCAGCCGGCGCCGGGCGCGCCGTTCTGGAAGTACCGCCAGACGTTGGTGAAGCCGACCAGCGTGCGGTCGCCGACGATGCCCGCGGCGACATCCCAGTTGCCGGCGCGGTTGATGTCCTGACGGGCGTCGACGAGCTGCAGCGAAGCCGGCGTCGCCGCGTCGGCAGGCCACGGTGTCAGGCCGTCGTAGTCGAGGCGGGACACCACCCGGCCGCCGGTGGTGAGCAGGCGCAGCGAATCGGCCTCGGTTCCCAGGGAACCGGACCAGGCGCCGGCGACCGTGGCGGTGGCGCCGTGGACGCTGCGGAAGGCCGCGACATCGGAAGCCACGACGAGCAGGCCACCCGGCCTCAGGATGCTGCCGGCGGGGAAAGTGAAGTTCAGGTTGGAACCGACGAGCCGGTAGCCCGAGATGTTCCAGTCCGTCCGCGCCGACGCGTTCAGCAACTCGACGAAGGCGGCACCGGACGCCGGAGGACGCCGGAGCACCTCGTTGAGGACGACTCGGAAGCTGGGAACCACGACCACCTGGAAGCTCCGGGTCGCGGAGAGATTGCCGGGGCCGTCGTCGGAGGCGCGGACGGTGATCCGGTTGGTGGAGGCGCCGAAGTCGTCCGGAATGGTCCAACGGAACACGCCGGTCACCGGATCCAGCAGGGCGCCCGCGGGGGCACCGGGCTCGAGGTCGTAGCGGACCTGCTGCGACGGCAGGTCGGCGTCCGTGGCGACGGCGGTGAAGGAGACCGTCTCCCCTTCCCCGGCGACCTGGTCCTCCAGGGCGCCGAGCACCGGCGCCTGGTTGACCTCGCGGACGACGACGTTCATCTCGCGCACGGAGGAGAGTCCGCCCGCCACCGTCTCCACGGCCCGGATCAGGACGACGAAGCTGCCGGGACCCTGGGCCTCGGCGGGCGTCCAGGTGACGCGGCCGGTCACGGAATCGAGGGCGAACCCGGACGGCGCGGAGCCGTCGACCTGGAAGCGGATGGGTTGGCCTTCCGGATCCGCGGCCGAGAGCAGGAGGTCGATCGAGGCGCCTTCGTCCACGGTCTGGGGCAGGATCGGCGCGAAGAGCGGCGGGTTGTTCACCTCGGCCACGGCGACGCGCACTTCGCCGGTGGCGGAGAGGGCCGGGACGCCGGAGTCGGTCGCCTTGAATCCCACGGTGCGAAGACCGCCGCCTTCCTCTTCGCCGGGGGTCCAGGTCAGGACACCCGCCGGGCTGAGGACGAGGCCCGGCGGCAAGGCACCGATCGGTTCGAAGACGAGCGTGTTTGCGGGGAGATCCGGATCGGACGCCTCGAGGGCGAGGGTCAGCGTCGATCCTTCGGCGACCACGATGTTGGTCGAGGCCGGCACCGTCGGGGGACGGTTGACCTCGGAGACCGCGAGGTTCACGCGGACGGCGGCGGTCCTCGCCGGTGAACCGCTGTCCGTGGCGCGCACGAGGAAGCTGAAGGCGCCGGGACCGTCGGCTTCCGAGGGGGACCAGCGGAACGTTCCCGAGACGGGATCGATGGACGAGCCGGGGGG
>CAIYXO010000123.1 GCA_903930165.1 uncultured Verrucomicrobiota bacterium
CCCGAGGCGATGAAGAACACCAGCAGGGGCGTGAAGAAGACCCCGAGGTACAGGTGGGCGAGGCGCAGGCGTTTCATCGGGTGGACGATCCTCGGTTCGGGGTCACTTGACCTCCGGGATCCGGATCTTCTTCCCGACCACCATCCTGTTGGGATTGAGCTTCGGGTTGGCCTCCTGGATGTGCTTCAGCCGCACCTTCATCCCGTGGGCCTTGTTGTACTCGGTGATGATCTCCCCGAGCGTCTGCCCTTCTTCGACGGTGTGCTCGAAGAAGGCGTAGTTTGGCGGAAGCAGCGGCTTGGGTTCGCCGGCGGCGGCATTGGTCGAGCCCGTGCCGGACTCCCCGGCGCCCGAAGGAGCGGCCTCCTTCGCCCTGGACTTCGTCCCACCCGGTTTGCGGTCCGGCTTTTCCAGATCGGTCGGAAGCTGTGGTGCCGGGATGTCGGCCAGCTTCTTCAACTGCATCACGATCCGGTCGTTGTCCTCCTGGCGCCGCTTGTCGAGTTCGCGGATCTGATCCACGACCTTCTTGAGCTGATCCTGGGACACTCCGTCCTTGCCCGCGTTGGAGGCGACTCCGCGGACCTCACCCAACGAGGTGCGGATCTCGGCGATGGCGGACTCGAGCTTCTGCACCCTCGCGCGCAGGCGGTCGACATCCTCTTCCGCCTGCTGGAAGCGTGTCTGCATCTGCCGGTATTCCTCCTGGCTGATCTCGGCACGGGATTCCAGGGAGAGGGAGGTCAGCGCCACCGCGACCAGGTAGGGACGGAGTCGTTTCATCAATGGATCAAGCTAGGAATCTTTCGGCCACGCCCGCAAGACGGAGTTGTCCAGACGGTGAACAACCTTCCGGAAGGGCCGTTCCCGGGATCGTCACCGCGGCCAGGTGGCAGAACTTCGGCTTGCCTGCGGACCGCCCTGCGCCAACCTCCGCGCCGTTTCTCGATGAACTATCCGATCTCACGTCGCGCCGCCACGCTGTCGCCCTCCCTCACCCTCGCCATCGATTCGAAGGCCAAGGAGATGAAGGCCAAGGGCGAGGACGTCGTCGGCTTCGGCGCCGGCGAGCCCGACTTCGACACCCCGCAGCACATCAAGGACGCCGCCGCCGCCGCGCTGGCCGCCGGGTTCACCAAATACACCCCCAGCTCCGGCATCCCCGAGCTGCGCCAGGCGATCGCCGACAAGTTCCAGCGCGAGAACGGCCTGACCTACAAGCCCTCCCAGATCGTCGTCAGCAACGGCGGAAAGCACTCCTGCTACAACGTCATCCTCGCCACCTGCCAGGAAGGGGACGAGGTGATCATCCCGGCGCCGTATTGGCTCAGCTATCCGGAGATGGCCAAGCTGGCCGGCGCGACCCCGGTGATCCTGGAGACCTCGGACAAGACCGAGTTCAAGGTGACGCCCGAGCAGCTGCGTGCCGCGATCACCCCGCGCACCCGGCTGTTCATCCTCAACTCCCCGAGCAATCCGACCGGCTCGGTGTACACCCCGGAGGAGATCAAGGCGCTCGGAGACATCTGCGTCGAGAAGGGCGTCCTGATCATGAGCGACGAGATCTACGAGCACCTCACCTATGACGGAGCCGTGGTGAAGAGCGTCGCCTCGTTCAGCAAGGCCCACTTCGACCACACGATCATCGTCCACGGCTTCGCCAAGGCCTGGAGCATGACCGGCTGGCGCCTCGGCTTCCTCGCCGCGCCGGAACCGATCGCCAAGGCCATCGACGCCCTCCAGAGCCACAGCACCAGCAACCCCTGCTCCTTCGCGCAGAAGGGCGGCGTCGCTGCGTTGACCGGCTCTCAGGCCCACCTGCCCG
>CAIYXO010000124.1 GCA_903930165.1 uncultured Verrucomicrobiota bacterium
TCAAGGCGAGGATGTTCACCAGTCGCGAGAAGGCGGGGCGGATGTCGCCGTAGCGCGGAAAACCGGTCTCGGGCACTTCCGCATCCTCCCGGAGCCGGATGAGTTCGGCGACCTGGTGGTCGTACTTCTCGGCGTAGGCCTTCGGATGGACGGTGGCCGCGGTCCGGAGCCACGCCGTCACCAGCATCGGATCGGCGAAGGTCAGGTTGCCCTTCCCGTCGTCGAGTCGCCAACCGTCCGATTCCATGCGTCCCACCACCTCGACGACCAGGTTGCTGATCTGCCCGCGCATCTTGGCGTCGCGGAGGTAGAACCAGGCGGTCGCGAGTCCGAGGTTCACCGCCGCGTAGTCGTCGCGGTTCGGTCCCCCAAGCCAGACCAGGTTCGCCTGGTCCCCTTCACCCCGGAAGGCGAGACGGCCATACCCCGGCCGGTTCGGATCCTCGCCCCCGAACCGGCTGTAGACCGGCTTGTAGAGGTCGTCCGCAGCACGTCCGGCAAAACGGGGAAGGACGCCCGGACGGCCGGTCGAACGCGCGGCCCGGGTGAGTCCTTCGAGGACGAGCCGCACGTCGCCGAGGCTCCGGGATTCATGGAGGACCGCCCACCGATAGGAACAGGCGGTGAGGTAGAGTCCGGTCCAGGCGGAGCTGTTCTCCAACGCCTCGTAGGACAGGGGTTCCGGGGAATTCGTGGACGCGAAGCGGAGGCTCACCACCATTCCGCCGGGAAGATGCCTCTCGCGGAGGCGTTCATCGTAGGCTTCCGCCTTCTTCCGCAACTCCAGGAGCTGGTTCGTGGTCAGGTCGGTCCAGCGTCCGGAGAAACGCTCGCGGGCGATCCCGGCAAGCACCCGTTCCTGGGACGTCGAAAGCTCGCCCGCCCACGCCGTGGCCGAGAGCCCGAGCAGGATCCAGAGGAGTCGGCGAAGCATCGATCGCAGGATCGGAATGCGCCCGGCCGAGGGCAAGGGTTTTGCCGGTCCGGGACGCACGTCGCTCATCGGGTCGCCGAACCCGCCGAACGGACCCAGACGGCATGTCGGGTCGGCTTGCCCTCGGCGTTGAATTGGGTCTCGAAGTCGGTCTTCACCTCGAGCAAGTCCGTGGGCTCCTCGCCCCGGACGAAACCCTCGGCCGCATCCAGCACCGTGGTCATCTGTTCGAAGTAGTCCGCGTCGTCGGTCCGGCAGTACAGCCTTCCGTCGGGAGCGAGCGCCCGGGCAGCAAGGACGGCAAAGGCGTCGTTCACGAGGCGCCGGCGCAGGTGCCTCTTCTTGGGCCAGGGATCCGGGAAGTAGACGTGGATCGCCGCCAACGAGCCGGGCGGGACCATCCATTCAAGCAGGTAGGTCGCCTCCAGCCTCAGGCCGCGGATGTTCCGCAGGCCGAGCCGCGGGGCCTTGCGCTCGATCTTGCGGAGCCGTCCCAGGAGCCGCTCCACCGCGAGGAAGTTCACCTCGGGCCGACGCCCCGCGTACTGGAGCAGGAACGAGCCGTCGCCGGAGCCCAACTCCAGCTCCACAGGCCGGTCGTTGCCGAACAGCGTGGGGAAATCGAACCGGCGGAGGATGTCCGGACGGATCAGCAGGGACTCGGATGGAGCGACGGAGGCCATGAAGTCCGGGAACAATAGGTCCGAGGATGGCGGAAGGGAACCCGCGAGACGGCCAAGGGCGATGCAGAAGGGAGCCGCACGCAAAGGAGCAAAGCCGCTGAGGAGCGAAGCGGAAACAGCCGGAGTCCGGAACCGGAACGATTCCATTGGAGCGACAACCGACCTCACGCAAGTGGCGCCAAGACGCCAACGCGGCGCCGGAACCGGGACCCGCGGAAGGGATCACCATCAGGTGTCCGGTTCGGCCACGGTCAACCGGCCGTTTCCTCCCGATTCCCTCGCGGCTTTGCGGTTTTGCGTGCCATTCCCAAATGCATCGCTCCGGCTAAACCGAGCGGTGACCGGAAGCCCGGTCCAGGATCCGCTGCCGCGTCGGGCGTCTTGGCGCACTTGCGTGAGGTCGGTCCTTGGCCCTGCCGAATCGATCCGCATGGGCGCGCCTCCGGTTGCCAAGGGCCCCGCCGCACGGAATGTTCCCCGCACCATGCTGCGAACCGTCCTCCGGATCCTGGCCCTGATCCCGTTCCTCGCCCGATTGCCGCACGCGGGGGCGGCGACGTCGTCGGAGTGGCCGATGTTCCGCGGCGATCCCGCGCTGACCGGCCGCACCGAGGCCAAGGTGCCGTCCACGCCGAACCTCGCCTGGAAGTTCCAGACCGGCGGCCCTGTCGCCTCATCCGCGGCGATCCTCGGGGACCGCGTGTTCATCGGCTCCGCCGACTCCAATGTCGTCTGCCTGTCCCTCGTCGACGGCCGGAAGCTCTGGTCGTTCCGCGCCTCGGGTCCGATCGAGGCCTCGCCGCTGGTCCTCGACGGCCGCGTGTACATCGGGGACGTGAACACGAACTTCTACTGCCTCGACGCGGCTTCCGGATCTCCGGTCTGGAGCCGGGGCTTCGACGACAAGATCAAGAGCAGCGCCACCTGGATCGCGGCCCCGGACGGCAAGTCGCGGAACGTGCTGGTCGGCGGCTACGACTTCCGTCTCTACAGTTTCGACGCGGCCACCGGCCGTTCGAACTGGGTCTATGAGACCGGCAACTACATCAACGGCTCCGCGGCGGTCTCCGGCGGCCTGACGGCGTTCGGCGGCTGCGACGCCCTGATCCACGTGGTGGACGTGGTCAACGGGAA
>CAIYXO010000125.1 GCA_903930165.1 uncultured Verrucomicrobiota bacterium
CCATGGCACACAGACCCATGACGGCCCACGCGGTTTGGGACGGCGTGGCCGGGCCCGCTCCTTTGAAGATCGGGTCGTCGTAGGTGTTGCAACGCTCACCCCAGCCGCCGTCCGCCAACTGGACCTTGTGCAGCCACTCCGCCCCTCGGCGCAGCCAAGGCTCCTCCATGTTCCAACCGAGCGCCTTCATCCCCCGCAGCACCTGCCAGGTTCCGTAGATGTAGTTCACCCCCCAACGCCCGTACCACGATCCGTCCGCTTCCTGCTGCTGTTGGAGATAGGTGATGGCCCGGCGGATCTGGGGATGCTTCGGGTCCCAGCCCTCGTATCCGAGAAGCTCGAGGATGCGGGCCGTGATGTCGGCGCACTCCGGATCGAGCATCGCGTTGTGGTCGGCGAAGGGCACCTTCTCGAGGATCGACTTGGTGCAGTCCTTGTCGAAGGCCGCCCAGCCGCCGTCCTTGCACTGGAAGGTCATCATCCAACGGATCGCCCGCTCGCGGCATTCGTCCCGGCGCGCCGGGTTGTCGGTGGCGACCTGACGGAGCGCAAGGATCACCATCGCGGTGTCGTCCACGTCGGGGTTCCACTTGTTGGCGAACTCGAACACCCAGCCCGAGGGTTCGACATCGACCGGGTTCTTGTGGATCCAGTCGCCGCGGAACCGGATCTCCTTGTCCATCGTCCACTCGGTGGCCCGGACCATCTTGGGGTGGCTGGCCGGCACGCCGGACTCCCGGAGGCAGATCGAGACGATTGCGGTGTCCCAGACCGGCGAGAAACAGGGCTCGATGCGCACCGAGTCCTCGGTGAAATGCATGAGCTTGGTGAGTTCCCGGTGGGCGCGGACGACTTCCGGATGGTCGTCGGGATAGCCGAGGGCGATCAGGGCGATCAGTGCGTTGAGCATCGCCGGGAAGATCGCGGCCAGTCCGTCACTGCCCTCGAAGCGCTCCAACATCCACTGCTCGGCCTTTCCAAGGGCCTTCTTGCGGAACGGATGCACCCCCCGCCGGCTGACCCACTCCGCGAGTTTGTGCAGCCGGTCGAGCCACAGGAACATGTTCCGCAGCGAGAAATCGAAGTACCGGGGCCTCAGGGGCTCATCCAGCTCCCACTTGCCGTTGGGATACAGCTCGTCGAGGTCGACCCCCACCGCGCGGGTTGGACGGAAGTGGTTGATGATCGCCAGTGGAATGATCATCGCCCGCGACCAGTTGCTCATCTCCCAGAAGTTCACATGGAACCACTTGCCGATGAGCAGCACCTCGCAGGGGATGGTGGGAACGTGTTGCCACGTCACCAGGCCGATGAGGGCCAGGTAGAGCTTGGAGAACGTGTTCATCCTCGGCACGCCGCCGAGGTTCCGCGCCATCTCCCGCGCCTTGAGCATGCGGGGATCGGTGGTCGGGATGCCGGCGAGCTTCAGGGCCAGGTAGGCCTTGATGGTGGCGTTCACCTCCGCCGGTCCGTTCGGATAGATGTTCCATCCGCCGTCCGGCAGTTGCTTCGAGAAGATGTGGTGGATCGCCTTCCGTTCCCATTCCCGGTCCACCTTCCCCCACCAGTGGTAGAAGGCGACCATGTCGGCCACCAGGGTGACGTCGACCAGGAGTTCGCCGATCCAATAGCCCTCGGGACGCTGCTCCGAAAGCAGGTAGCTTTGCGACCTTGTGATCGCTTCGTCGAAGCCGGGGATGCCGGGGTGGGATGGGACCGACTCGGCGTGGGCGGGCTTTCCCGCGGACGCGGAACTCACTGACATGGGCGGGACAATGCTTTTGGGGACTCTTCCCGGCAAAGCGATTATTGTCCGGGCCGCCGCGAGGGTCGGCGAAGGAATCGTTGATGCGGTTTCCGCCCGATCCCTCGAACCTCTTCCCCTTGCCGACACCGGAACAGAATCCGAAGGATCCCCGTAACGCGAGGGTGCCCCCTGCGTCAGGCACTCCGGATGACGCGGCGGAGATCCCTCCCGGGGTGCTCGACCGGATCCGTTCGGGAGACGAGGAGGCGGCCCGGGAAGCCGTGGCCCGGCTGGGGCCGCTGGTGGGTCGCGTGGTCCGGCGCCATCTGCATCGACGGGACGATGCGGAAGACCTGATGCAGGATGTGTTCGTGAAGATGTTCCAGAACCTGGACCAGTATCGCGGCGAGGTACCCTTCACCCATTGGGTGGGACGCATCGCCCTGAACACCTCGCTCGACCGCCTGAGGCGCCACAAGGTCCGTCCGACGGTCCGGTGGAGCGAACTGGAACCTTCCGAACAGGCCACCCTCGAGGCGTTGGCCTCGGAGGCCCCCCGCCCCGGTTCCGCGGACTTCTCGGGCGCCCGGGGACTTTTCGAAAGGTTGATGTCCGGCCTGGACCCGAAGGACGCCTGGTTGTTGCGCCGGATCGAACTCGAGGGAGCCTCCCTGGCCGAAGCCTGCGCCGAGGCCGGCTGGAACCCGACCCTGACGCGCGTCCGATTGTTCCGCGCCCGGGGTCGGCTCCGACGGGCCTTCCAGGAATTGGAGGAGAAGCCATGAGCTCAACGGAACAGCGCCTCCGGAGGCTCATCGAGGAGGCGAGAAAGTCGGGGATCGAGGAACCGCCTGGGACACCGGAACTCCCTCCGTTTTTCGAGGAACGGGTTGTGGCCCGGTGGCGTTCCGAATCCGCCGGCCCCCGCGGGCTCCAGTCTTGGGATCGTCCAGCCACCCTCGGGGCCGCCCTGGCCGTCGCCCTGGCGATTGCCCTCCAGGTCGCCGTTTCGGATCGGTCACCGAGGAACGATCGTTTTCAGGAGCCGGGCGGACTCGTGGATCCCTTCACCGAAATGGCGGAAAATCCGGACAACGGAATCACACGATGAACCGCAACCCCTGGCAGACTCTCCGCATCGGTTCGGCCTTGGTCGTCATCTTCGCCAGCGGAGTCATGGTCGGCCGCGTGATGCCGTCCCGTGCCCCCGAGGCAAAGGCAACGAACGCGTCATCCACGGTCTTCCCCGCCAGGATCTCCGTCACGCGCAACGACGCGGACACCCTGGTTGCCAATCTCGCCGTGCAGCTCGGGTTGACGCCCGAGCAGAAGGCGCAGATGCGTCAGATCGCCGTCGAATGGGCCGCCGAGGCCCGAAACGCCACACGCCGTTCCAAGGTCCGCCACGAGCTCTTCGAGCGGTACGTTCCGAAGTTCAGGTCCGTGTTGAACGCCCAGCAGGCCGAGGCGTACGACCGCCTGCTCGAAAACCATCCGTTCCGAACGTCCCCTGCCCCGGCCGAATAGCTCCGAAGGGCCGGAGGCGAAGCGGCCCGGGGAGGTTGTGCCCTCCCCTTGAGCTACTCGATTCGGACCCGGAAGAACCGCCTGTCTGCCGTGGCCGCGTCCGCCGGCAGGACCGTGGATCCGGCCTCGGACGCCACAGGAGGGCGCTCGGACGACCAAGCCCCTCCGTCCAGGCTGGTGGTGGATTCCACCGTCACGATGGATCCCGGGTCCGCGTCGACCCGGACCGTTGCACGGCCGTCTGCGGCGATGACCACCGGAGCGATCCTCGCCGGCCGCAGGAGGGTTCCCACCAGCCATCGGTAATCCTCGACCTCGCCATCCGGTGCCGGCCCGGACGCGCCCAGGCCGCCCGCCGAACTGAGGCGGAACCGCGAATAGACGACGCCGTTGGAGGCGCCTGGAGGCACCTCGACGGAGATGCGGTTCCACCCGTTGGTCAGCCGCAGGGATCGCGCGAGTCTTTCGCCCGCGTCGTCCCAATCCTGGTCCCGGTTCCAGTCGGCGAAGGCGTCCAGGAAGGCCCCGGCCGGAGGAGCCACCACCCTCAACTCCAGGTCCGCCGTGCCTCCCGGTTGGAAGGGGCCGGCAGGAAACACGCCGTCGTCGTCGTCCAATCCGTCGGAATCGTCTCCCAACGCCAGGGCGTCCGTGTGCGGGAACGATTCCGCGTCCGCGACCCGTCCCAGACGCAGCCCGGACACGATCCCGTGGTTCGCCTCGGGATACGCCACCCCTGCGGCGGGCGGCGCATCGCCGCGGTCGATGGGCCGTTGCGGACGCAAGGCGGTCGACACGGACCCGAACTGCGGCTGCCGGACGAAGACGGCCGGTTCCGCTCCGAGCATCAGAGCCGGTTCCCGGAACACGGTGCGAACCGTCAGACGGTGTCCCGAACCGTTGGTCCTCCCGCCTTCGCCGATCCAGTAAAGCGGCCGATCGAACAGGAGTCGGGTGCCGAGTCCGGCGGTGCGTTCCCCGAGGACGGGCAGGTCACTCCGCATTCCGATCAACCGCGCCCCACCCCGAAGCCTCAGGACGCCTCCGGGCGCCAGTGACGACGTCGTGCCGGTTCCGGGTCCTTCGCCGATCGACACCTCGTGGGCGTCGGCGACCAGCCCGGTGAGGGCGAAGTCGGCCACCCACTCGTCGCCCTTGGGATGGATTTGGAGGGAATGGATCACGGGCCCCTTGCCGGAAGTCCCGGTGGTCCGGATCTCCAATCCGCCCGAACCCGGGTCCACCGCATCGAACACGAGGTCCGGGACGGGATTGGCAGAAGGCAACGTGCCGGGTGACTGGAAGAGCTCGAGGCCCCGCTCCGGAAGAAGGCCACGACGGAGGTTGATTCCGCCCGAATCGCCGGTCCCGACGGCCATGCCCTTCGAGAATCCGGTGTAGCTGGAAAGCACCAGTCCGTCCGAGCCGCCCCGTCCGAGTCCTGCGATGCGCGCGGGTCCGGCACTGCCATAGACGAGGCCATTCCGGATGATCCCGGCGTCGGACACGGAGAACCGGGCGCTGTCCACGGTGATCACGTCCAACTGGGAGATCGCCAGGGTGTTGAGTGTCGGGTCAGCGGGCATCACGGTCACCGTTCGTACCCCGGGTATCACGATTCCGCCCGGAAGCTCGGCCACCATTGGATCTTCCTCGTCTCCGCCCTCGCCATCCCCTTCTTCGTCCCCGCCATTTCCGGTGGCCCCATTCCAGACACCGTCCGCGGCGGCGTCCGCGGCGACCTGGACCACCGTCGTGGCCGCATCCTTGGCTTGGGACAGTCCGGCCGCAGCCACCTCAACCGCCTTGCCGGCGACCGCGGAGAGGCTCTGGACCATGTTGCCCAGGACGCCGCGCTTGGCCTTGGACCGGGTCACCGAGGACTCCGCGGAAACGAAGAAGTCGGACTGTCGGGTCAGGAAAATCCGTCCGCGGTTGGTGACGTAGCCGAAGCCGAGCGGCTGCCCGCCCTTGCCGGCCAGCAGGACCAGGTTGGATCGCGAACCCTGCGCCGCGGTGCTGAGGGTCAGGGTCACCTGACCG
>CAIYXO010000126.1 GCA_903930165.1 uncultured Verrucomicrobiota bacterium
GACGTGACAGGTTCTCGCCACGGACGCCTCCCTGCCCCATCCTTTTCCACGTGCCGTTCCCGATCACAGAAATCACGGACGCCCTCCTCGGAAGCTACTCCCGACACGGGGGAATCAACCACCTGGACGGGGCGAACCTGCCTTCCAAGGGCGCCGTGGTCGAGATCTCCGGGGCCCTGCTGCGGCTCGTGTTCCCGGGGTTCTTCGACGGCCAGGTGATCCACAGCTCGGAGCTGAAGGCGGAGACGGCGCTGCTGTTGGACACGGTGGCGGGGAATCTCGAGGACGAGATGTACAAGGCCCTGCGCTGCTTCGAGTGCCCGGAGGCCTCGAAGCGCGATCCGCGACGCGCGGCCCATGAGCTGACGGTGGAATTCCTGCGGGAACTCCCGGCGATCCGCGAGATCCTGGCCACCGACGTCGAGGCGGCCTTCAACGGGGACCCGGCCGCCGCCAACCGCGAGGAGATCATCGTCGCCTACCCCTTCGTGGAGGCGATCACGATCCATCGGATGGCCCACGACCTCCACCGCCGCGGCGTCCCGTTTCTCCCCCGCATCATGGCCGAATGGTCCCACAGCCGCACCGGCATGGACATCCATCCGGGTGCGCGGATCGGCAGCCACTTCTTCGTGGACCACTGCACGGGCACCGTCATCGGCGAGACCACGGTGATCGGCAACCGCGTGAAGCTCTACCAGGGCGTCGGGCTCGTCGCCCGCTCGTTGGCCGCCGGCCAGGCGCTGCGCGGACTGAAGCGTCATCCGACGCTGGAGGACCGGGTGACGATCTACGCCAACGCCACCATCGTGGGCGGCGACACCGTGATCGGCGCCGGCACCACCGTCGGCGCGAACGTGTTCCTGATGCACAGCGTGCCTCCGGATTCCCTGGTGCTCATGGACGACCTGCGCGTGTCCGTCACCACCAAGCGCGACCGTGCCGCGGCCGCGATGGACTGGCAGATCTGAGGCGGCGCCGTCCCAGGGCGTCCGGGCGGTGCCGGTGAAATGGTCCGTTTCCGACCAAAAGCAGGTCCCCCTGAATGCGCACCGTGCGGTTCCAGTCCGACTTGCCGACCTCACCGTCGCATGTCACCCACCCGCCTCCAGCTCCAGATGCCCGTCACCGGCCTTCCGCCGGCAGATGGGAGCTTGGCTTGGGGCTTCCGTCGGCCGTCCGCGGACCCCATGGTGCCGCCCGCCGGTTCGGCCGTGGCCGAGCCGGGGATTGTGAACCCGATGCCAGGCCAGAACCGCGAACGCGTGACCGTCGACGGGAAGTTCTTCCGTCTCTCGGGTCGCAAGTTCCATCCGAAGGGCATCACCTACGGACCGCTCGCGCCGGGTCCGGAAGGCGGACACTTCGCCTCGGCGGAGACGACGCGCCGCGACTTCCAGCAGATCCGTTCCCTCGGGGCCAATCTGCTCCGCGTGTACCACGTGCCGCCCCGGTGGTTCCTGGACCTGGCTTTCGAGCATGACCTGCGGCTGCTGATCGACGTGCCGTGGAACAGGCACCTCTGCTTCCTCGACACCGACGACGCGCAGGAGGCGGTCGTCCGGACCGTGCGCGAGGCCGCCCGCGTCTGCGCGGCCCATCCGGCGGTGTTTGCGCTGAGCGTGGTCAACGAGATCCCGGCGGACATCGTGCGGTGGAGCGGCGCCCAGGCGGTGGAGGCGTTCATCGACCGGCTGGTGGCCACGGCCCGGGCCGAGGACGCCGAGCTGCTCTGCACCTTCGGCAACTTCCCGACCACCGAGTTCCTCAGGCCAGACCTGATCGACTTCCACTGCTTCAACGTCTACCTGCACGAACGGCAGCCCTTCGAGAACTACCTGGCCCGCCTCCAGATGCTGGCCGACACGAAGCCGCTGATGATCGGCGAGTTCGGCATCGACACCATCCGCGAGGGCGAGGAGTCGCAGGAGGAGATCCTCGGATGGCAGGTCGAAAGCGCCTTCCGGGGAGGGTGTGCCGGCGTCGTGGTGTACTCCTTCACCGACGAGTGGTTCCATGGCGGAAAGCTCGTGGACGACTGGGCGTTCGGCCTCACCCGCGCGGACCGGTCGGAAAAGCCTGCCTTCGAGGTGGTCCGGAAACGTTTCGAGGCGGCCCCGTGGTTCCCTCTGCCAGGAACTCCGCGCGTCTCGGTCGTGGTCGCCAGCTACAACGGCGCCGCCACCCTCAAGTCCTGCCTCCATTCCCTCGAGCGGCTGAACTACCCGGACTACGAGGTGATCCTCGTCGACGACGGCTCGACGGACGCCACCCAATCCATCGCCGCGACGTTCCCCGGCGTCCGCAACATCCGCCACGAGCGCAACCAGGGACTCGGCGTCGCCCGCAACACGGGGATCGACGCGGCCACGGGCGAGATCGTGGCGTTCACCGACTCCGACTGCCGCGCGGACGAGGACTGGCTGTACTATCTCGTGGGAGACCTGCTGCGCTCGCGCTTCGCGGGAATCGGCGGGCACAACTTCCTCCCGTCCGACGATTCCCCCACCGCGGCTGCGGTCATGGTCTCCCCGGGCGGACCGGCGCATGTGATGCTCAACGACCGCGTCGCGGAGCACATCCCGGGCTGCAACATGGCCTTCTACCGCTGGTCGCTGAAGGAGATCGGCGGGTTCGATCCCATCTACAGGCGCGCCGGCGACGACGTGGACATCTGCTGGCGGCTGCAGCAGCGCGGCTACCGGATCGGATTCAGCCCTGCCGGATTCGTCTGGCACTACCGTCGGAACACCATCCGGGCGTATCTCCGGCAGCAGGGCGGCTACGGGGAGGCCGAGGCCCTCTTGGAACGGCGGCATCCGGAGAACTTCAACCACTTCGGCGGTTCGATGTGGCACGGCCGCATCTACACCCCGGCCAAGATCGGCGTGGAGACGCGCCGGCCCGTGATCTACCATGGCTTGTTCGGCAGCGCGCCGTTCCAGAGCATCTACACCCGGGACGCCAGCCTCACCCTCGTCGTGGTGACCAGCCTCGAATACCACGCGCTCGTCACCACGCCCCTGCTCGTGGTCAGCGCGGTGGTGCCGTTCGTCTGGACGCTCGGCGTGGCCAGCCTCCTGTTCTCCCTCAGCCTCTGCATCCTCGCCGCACGGCAGGCCGACCTGCCAGCCGGACGCCGCCGCTTCTGGTCCCGGCCGCTCGTGGCGATGCTGTTCTTCCTCCAGCCCATCATGCGCGGATGGGCCCGTCACCGAGGCAACCTCTTCGACCGCCAGCGCCCGCTCAGCGCCCGCGAGAACCTGGAGTCCCTCAGCCTCGAGGACCGTGAGGATTCCCTCCGCGTGCTCCTCTACTGGGCCGAAAAGGGAGTCGACCGCATGGGCTTCCTCCGACGCGTGCTGGAGCGGCTCGACCTCCTCGGCTGGCAGAACAAGCCCGACGCCGGCTGGAGCCCGTTCGACGTCGAGATCTACGGCTCGCGCTGGGCAAGACTGCAGGTGCTCACCGCCGTGGAATACCATGACGGCAACCGGCAGATGCTGCGCTGCCGCGTGCGGTCGGAATGGAGCTCCTTCGCGCGGGTCTTCTTCGCCACCGTGGCCGGAACCGAGCTGGTCTTCATCGGCCTCGCCAGCCGTTTCCCCTTCCCCGAATCGCTGTCCGGAACCCCATACCGGTTCTGGCCGTGGCTCGTGCTGCTCTCGCTCTGGCCCCTCGCCTGGCGACTCAACCTCGCCCAACGCGAACTCCATCGACTCGTCGTCGCCTTCCTCGACGACTGCGCCAAGGAATTCCGCCTCGTCCGGGTCCCGAGGAGGGACTAGGTCCGGGGAGTCGGGGCGGGACAAAGGCGCGCGGGCCCTCAGCCGCCCACGAAGCGAACCGCCCGCCTCGGAATCGGGATCTTCGTGCCCTTGGCACCCTTGGTTGTGAATCCCCAAGGTGGGAGACGCCACCGTGTCCCAAGTATACGGCCAAACACGGGAGAACGGAAGTCGGCCGGGAATCCGCATCACGATTGAGACCCGGCTTCCGAAACCTGCCGTCGAACGCACTGCTCCGACATTCCTTGCCGACCCATCGCCGACCTCGGCACGCTGTTTCCATGATTCCTGCCGCGTTGCTGCCGGTTCCCAAGATCGTCCCCGTCCTCGACCCCGGCTTCCGTCCTGCCGTCCTCGCACGCCACGCCTTCGCCCGCGAGGCGACCGTGCCGGTCGGCATCGCCCTCGAGCAGGCCGACGGCTCGGTGTTTCACCATGAGACCGCCGTCCTCGCGACGGATCATCCTCACGCCTCGGCCAACGGCTTCTTCGTCGAGCGACTCGCCAAGTTCCTTCTTTGGACCTGGGGCGGCCGCCGCATCTGGTTCCAGGGACCGAAGGACCTCGCCGAAGGCCTCGCCGCCCATTACCGGGACACGCCAACCGGCCGCTTCGACTCTGAGATCATCGGCGAACGCATCTACGACGGACCGATCGAGGTGGTCCACACCGCGGAGCTGCCGCCCGCCAAGTCCTCCTCGGCCCCGCTGGGACGCCACCTCGACGGCTGCCGCATCGGCTTCGACCTCGGCGGCTCCGACCGCAAGGTGGCCGCCGTGCTCGACGGCAAGGTGGTCTTCAGCGAGGAGATCGTCTGGGACCCCTACTTCCAGGCCGACCCGCAGTACCACATCTCCGGGATCCAGGATTCCCTCCGCCGCGCCGCGGCCCACCTGCCGAAGGTCGACGCCATCGGCGGCAGCGCCGCCGGCGTGTACGTGAACAACCGGGTCAAGGTCGCCTCCCTGTTCCGCGGCGTCTCCAAGGAGGACTTCGCGAAGCATGTCCGGGACATCTTCCTCGACCTCCGCCGCGAGTGGAACGGCATCCCCTTCGAGGTGGTGAACGACGGCGAGGTCA
>CAIYXO010000127.1 GCA_903930165.1 uncultured Verrucomicrobiota bacterium
TCCTCGGGAATCAGCGACCCGTTCGAACCCATCGAATATCGACGGCCTGGCGCGGTGCTCTTGGCCTTGAAGGACCATCCCACCGAATAGGTCATCTGCATCAGGTTGTTCGGCTGCACTCCGACCAGCCAACGGTGGCCGACGCCCGAGGCCTCGGGCTCCATGTAGAAGTTGTCGCTGAGGGCGAACTCACGCGCCAAGGCGTTGTGGTTCACCATGACGGCGACGTTCGTCAGGCTCGGTTGGCCTTCCTGCTTCAGCGTCTGGTGCAGTCCCCAACGGAGCAGGGTGGGATCGTGACGGGCGCCGGGAACGCGATCGAACACGGCGTCGAAGGTGTGGTTTTCCTTGGTGATGAAGACCACGTGGCGGATCTGCGACGAAGCGACGCCGGGGACGGTGGGCAGCACTGGGGACGACATCGCGGCGCGGTCGGACTCGCGGTCGACCATGCCGTTGTACTCCAAAACCTTCTGGGAGAGTTCGGGCAAGCGGCCGTCCTCGGGGACCTCCATCACGTTCAACACGCCCCGGAGTCCGAGGAATTCGCTCTTCGGCCGGTTGGCGCCGCCGTTGGGTCCGTTTCCGAATCCCCGGAAGCAGATCGAAGCCAAATGGCGTCCGTCCGGCGAAACGGCGACGCGGTAGGGATACCAGGCGGTCGGCAGGTGGCCGAGGACGCGGAGGTCGGCGGTGTCCAGCACGGCGATCGCATTGATTCCCAATTCCGCCACGTACAGGCGGCGACCGTCCGGCGAGAGAGCCATTCCAGCCGGACTCACGCCGCGAAGGCCCTCCACGACCGGGGAAGGCACGAGGCGTCGGGCGGCGACGATCCGCCGGGTGGCGAGGTCGATCTTCTCGATGAGGTCGTTGTTGCCGTTGGAGACGAAGAGGGCGTCTTCGCCGGCCACGAGGAAATTGGGGGCGCTTCCGCCGACGGTCTTCCCGTTGTCGGCCGGCGCGCCGATCAGGAGGCCGGTCTTGATCCGGTTACGGACCTTAGGGCTGGCCGGATCCGAGGCGTCGATGCTCCAGACCGAAAAGGACTCCGGCACGTTGTCCTCGCCGAGGCCTGGGATCCTGCGTCCCTCGAATTCGACTCCGTCGCGGGCCTCCCGGCTGGGATACCCGAACGGCGGCCGCGAAACGCCCCGTTTGTCGAAGCGCGGGTCGTTGGAACCGGGGATCGCGGAATACTCGAAGAGGCC
The DNA here is from genome assembly GCA_903930165.1 of uncultured Verrucomicrobiota bacterium. Lineage (GTDB taxonomy): Bacteria > Verrucomicrobiota > Verrucomicrobiia > Limisphaerales > UBA9464 > SXXZ01. The sequence goes on from CAIYXO010000127.1 coordinate 1,212, forward strand.
GATGTTGGCCGCCCAGACCTCGTCGCCTTTCGGCACCAAGGCGTAGGGGTAGCGGCCTGCCGCGACGCTTCCGACCACCTTCCGGCTCGAGGCTTCGATGATGACCACCCGGAAGTTCGCGACATCCGCGCAGTAGACATGCCGCCCGTCCCCGGAGACCCGGACGTCCACGATGAAGCTGTCCTCGAACATCCTGCCGCCGATCTCGACGTTGAGCGGGATCTCCGCCGCCACCGCGCCGGTCTCGACGTCATACACGTTCACGCCGCCGTCCTCTCCGGCGCTCCACCACAGCTGTCGGCCATCCGCCGAGAAGTCGGCCCCTCCGGTGGTGGTCCTGTGCTTCTTCCCGGCGCGGTTGGCCGGCTTGAGGGTGAGGAACTCCGGGGCGGCACCGGTCCAACCGCGCACGAGGCTGCCGGAGTTGTCGGTCGCCACGAAGAGCGCGGACCCGTCCCGGCTGATCGCCAGTCCATGAGGATTCCGTTGCAGCGGGAAGGAACGTCCCTCGGGCTTCAGGAACCTTCCGTTGGAAAGGATGGTGAGGCCCGCGGGATCGTGGGAGGCGTAGGTCTCCACGGAAGGCGCGTGAAGGTAGGGACGGCGGCTGGGCTCCGCGCCCAGCCCGACCACGGCGAGGCAACCGACGAGCAACGGACGGCACCCGTCACGGAGACTTCCCAGCAGACCGGCCCCGGCCTTCTTCCCGACACGCACACGTGGAGAGCGATCCATGCAGGGAAGCGTGCGCGGTCGCCCGGGGCCTTGGCCAGCGGGGTCCCGGCCTGTCACGGGATTATCACAACGGCAGAGCCGGAATCCCCGCGGATGGAACTCCGTGAGGAACCGAACGCACCTGTACGAGACGACGTGAGAAGTCTCAGCCCATCGGTCCTCCAAGTGGAACCGATGGACCGGCCCTGGGGGTGGAGGTCAGAGACTCGTGACCTCGTCTCCTACTTCATGCACGTGTAGGAGACGACGTGAGGAGGTAATGGATCCCGAGCCCATCCGTGAAATCCGTGTCCTCCACTGAACGGTGCCATTTGATGCCAAGTGATCCGATTGACATCAAATATGTTCGTGGACATCATTTTTGCATGAGGACGACACTGAACCTGGACGATGACCTTCTCGAACTGGCGGCCCGTCAGGCGAAGCTTCGGGGCGTCTCGGTGGGAAGGGCGGTTTCCGACCTCGTTCGCCGGGGGCTTCAGGCGGCCACGCCGTCGCAGTCCAAGGAGGGTTTGGTGATGTTCCGGCTTCCCAAGGATTCGCCCACGGTCACCACCGACGACGTGCGGCGCATCGAATCGGAAGGCGCATGAAGGGCTACCTCCTCGACACCAATGTGCTGATCGCATTGCTTTGGCCCAGCCACGCGCAGCATGGGCGGGCCGTGAGGTGGTTTACCGCCCATCGGTCCAAGGGTTGGGCCACCTGCCCAATCACCCAGGCGGGATTCGTCCGCATCGTTTCGAATGCAGCCTTTTCCCGGGATGCGGTTACCCCCCGCGATGCGGCCGCGGTGCTGGCCGACAACACCGCGTCGAAGGACCATGTGTTCTGGCCCGACGAATTGGCCTTGGCCGAAGCCGTTGCGTTCGCCGGGGTCCGCCTGGTTGGCCATCAGCAGGTCACGGATGCGTACCTGCTCGGACTGGCGCTGCGGCGCGGGGGAATGCTGGCCACCTTGGACCAGCGGATCATCGCGTTGACCGAGCCGAATTCGGCACCGAGGCGGGCGGTGGAGATCATCCAATAGAGGCTGCGGGGCTGAATTCATCCGGGCCCATCCGTGGAATCCGTGTCCGCAGCCCCAAGGAACGGTGCCCAGACGGGTTGCCCGTGCCACCCTGACGTGGAGGTCGGAGACTCGCGACCTCGTCTCCTGCCTCATGCACGTGTAGGAGACGACGTGAGGAGTCTCACCCCAACCGTCGAGCGCCGTGCCTTGGCCCCGGACATTTCTCCTTCACCCGGCGGGACGGCTGTTCCAGTGTCCGGGCTCCCGGGTTTCCGGGCTCCTCCGCGTCCGAATGAAGGCCA
>CAIYXO010000128.1 GCA_903930165.1 uncultured Verrucomicrobiota bacterium
CACAAGAAGCGTACCTGGCAGAAGTAACGCTGCCTCTTCGGCCGTTCTCACCACCAATCGCTTTACGAAAAACGCGGTTCCGGATCCTTCCGGGCCGCGTTCTTTTTGCGCCCAAGGGCTTCCGGATGAAGTGTCCGGACCGATCCCCTCGGCGTCAGTGGACCGGGCATCCGGTCCACACCATGGCCATGGTCCTCCGGAATCGTCGGTACCCATCATGAAGCAGGTCGCCTCCGCTCCCGTTTGCCGAAACCGGTTTCCGACCGCCGGGAAGGTCTTCTCGTTGTCCGGCCGCGTGACGGGGCAGGTGGGCTTCCTGTTCCTGTTGGCCTGCTGTCTCGCGACCGGATGCACCACGCCACGCACCGCCGCGCGGAATTCCGGCACGTCGGCCGACGCCCGTTCGCGGTCGGGTGCCGCCGGAAAGGCCGAAGGCGAGGCCGACTGGGAGAAGCGGGCCCGAGGCCATGCCGCGTTTGCCGCGGGTCTGCTGCGGGGCATGAAGAACGATCTCGAAGGTTTCAGCCGCTACTTCGAGAAGGCCTACGAAGCGGATCCCTCCAACGAGGCATTGGCCTTGGACGTCGCGCGACGTCGCCTCCAGTCGGGCCAGATCACCAACGCCCTGCCGGTGCTGGAACGGGCGGCGTCCCGGACCAACGCGTCTTCCGAGGTCCATTCCCTGCACGGCGTGGCCCTGTTCCAGTCCGGGCGCACCAACGAGGCGCTGGCCGCCTACATCCGTGCCGTGGAGCAGCCGTCGGCGATGCCTTCCGTGGTCCAGGCGACGGTGCGGTTGCTGGTCGCCGGAGGACGGCTCGGGGAGGCGCTCGCGACGTTGGACCGGGTGTCCAAGCGCACCGGCACCAACCAGCCTTCGCTGCTGCTCGACCTCGCCGACCTCTACCTCCTTTGCGGATCGGTCGACGCCTCACGGACCAATCTCACCACACCCAACGCCCTCGGTCTGCTCGACCGCGTCCGGCAGGCAGGCCCGGCCGACGCCTCGTTGAACCTGCGCCTGGCCGACCGATTCTCGGCCTTGGGCCGGATGGCGGATTCCGAGGCGGTGCTGAAGGAGTTCCAGCAGCGGGTACCCCGGAGTCCGGCGGCCTTGGCGCGCTTGGCCGAGATGTACCTGCGGTCCGGACGGGTTCCCGAGGCGGGAGCCCAATTGGAGGCGTTGCGGAGGATCGATCCCTCGAACCCCATGACCTACTACCTGCTCGGATCGGTGGCCATGGAGGAGAAGCAGTTCGAGAAGGCCCGGAACCACTACGAGCGGGTGATCCTGTTGAACCCGGGTTTCGAACCCGCCTATGCGGACCTCTCGGTCGCCTTCTTCAACCTCGAACGTCCCGAGGAGGCGGTCGCGATCCTGGAACGTGCCCGCCGCGACTTCGCGCCGAACTTCCGCGTCGAATTCCTGCTTGGAGCCGCCTTCTCGCAGCTCAAGCGCTTCGACGACGCCTGGGCCCGCTACCAGACCGCGGAAAAGCTCGGCAGCACCAACGAACCCCCGCTTACCGACCACCGCTTCTATTTCCAGGTCGGTGCGATGCTTGAGCGCAAGGGCGACGAGGTCCGGTGCATCGAGTACCTGGAGAAGTCCCTCGAGCTGCAGCCCGACTACGACGAGGCCTTGAACCATCTCGGATACCTGTGGGCCGAGAAGGGGGAGAACCTCGAAAGGGCCCAGGCGATGATCGAGCTCGCCCTGCAATCGGAACCCGACAATGCGGCCTACCTCGACAGCCTTGGCTGGGTGCTCTTCAGGCGCGGCCGCTTCGAGGAGGCGCTTTCAGCCCTTCGGAAAGCGGTCGCCGGACTCGAACGCCCGGACGCCACCGTCTACGACCACCTCGGCGACTGCCTCGCCGCCCTCGGCCGCTGGTCTGAGGCGCGTGAATCCTGGGAGAAGTCCCTCGCGGTCGAGAAGTCCGAGGCCGTCGCGAAGAAGCTCTCCGACGCCGCCGGGCGCTGATCCTGAACGGGACCGAGCAGGGACCGTTCAGATGGGGCGTAGGCCGAACTCACGCAAAAACGCCAAGACGCCGACGGGGCGCCGTGACGCCGCCACAGGGGACACGTCCGCCAGCGAGTGAAGCTGGCGATTTCAAGGTCGTGACATGGAGCGTTAACAATGAGTCGTTTGCGTTCCAAGGCCCGCGCGCAGTGGGCGGTCGTGTCCCTTGTGTTTCCGGGAGAGGTGAGGAGGATTGTTGACGCCTAGGTGTCGCGATGTATATGTGGCGCATGGAGAAGTCGCTGAAGTATTCGAGCGCGCCCAAGTCACCGGAGGTGCTGCAGGATGTTCCCGGACCGACGTTGGGCGTCGACAAGGCGGCGGCCATGGTCCGCACCCAGATCTACCTCACCCGGGCCGAGCATGAGTTCGTCGCGTCGGAAGCGGCGCGCCGGGGCGAACCGATGGCGGCGGTGATCCGGGGTTACATCGATGACAAGATGCGCCTGCCGGACTCCGCCTGGGCCGCCAACCCCATGCTGGAGCCCACCCCCTCGGATACCGGGCTGGAATTGCCCGAAGATGCTGCGATCAACCACGACCACTACCTTTACGGTGCGCCCAAGAAGTATGTGAAGAAGAGGGGGCAGTGGGTGTTGGCCGAGCCGGATACGGGACGCTGATGCACAGCCATCGGGTCTTCATCGATTCGTCGTTCTGGATCGCCTTTCGCGACGCGCGCCAGACGCATCAGTCCCGGGCGCGCGACTGCCTCGCGGCGCTGTTCCGGGAGCGGACCCACTTCGTGAGCACTCCATTCGTGTTCGCGGAGACCCACGCGACCTTCGCCCGGTCGCAGGCGGTTCGTGACAAGATCATCGCCGACTTCTGGGAAAACCCGCTGCTCCATTTCGCGGAGGTGACCGACGCCG
>CAIYXO010000129.1 GCA_903930165.1 uncultured Verrucomicrobiota bacterium
CGCATCCAGCTGTCCGGATCCTCGCGCCGGCCCTTCACCCGCGCTCCGACGAGGTCTTCGAGGAGCGGCCGCGACAACGGACGGCCCATCGGGTCGAACTGTCCGCCATGGCCGGTCACCAGCAGCCTTCCACCCTCCTCGACATACCGCCGGAACAGCTCCGCCTCGCGCTCGGTCACGATTCCGGTGTCGGGAAGACAGACCACAGGGAACCGCTTCAGCGCCTCCAGGGTCAGGTTCTCGTCGAACAGGAAGCCGAACCCGAGGTGTTCGTACACGCAGGCCTTGTGCGCGCCCTGCACCGCCTGGAACCAGGTCGCAGGACGGTCGCGTCCGATCCAGTCGCGGGTCCCCGCGCTGAAGAGGATGCCGACGTCCCGGACCGGCTCATGGCCGAACTCCGCCCGCTTCGACCGTGCCTCCCCGAGCAGGACGCCGATCCGGTCGTAGGCCACCGGATCGAGCCGGCCGTCGTAGGCGGTCTTGTCGATCATGGTCACGAACGCGCCGTGGGCCAGCAGCGTGGACATCTCCCAACGCATGTCCTGGAGCGGACGCGTGGTCTGGTCGTGGTACATGCGCACGCCGCGCTGCACCGCCACCTGGAACGGCCGGCCCGGCGTCGCCGCCCGGTACCATTCGGCGTTGAAGCTCGCCGACAACGCGCCGAAGGCCCAAAGCCCCGCCTCGCCCGTGACGAAGTCCCCGTTGCCGGCATGCCGCACCGGCGTCTGCCCGACCTCCCACGAGAACGGCGGGTTGCCATGGTAGTTGAAGTCCACCGTCGCCCGCGGGTCGATGCGGCGGACGTGTTCGGTCAGCATCTTCTCCAGCCGGTCGCTCGCGGCGTAGCGGAACCGCAGCATCCGGTCCCAGTCCGGATCCCCCCAGTCCACGCCCTTCGGCATCGGACGTCCGTGCTCCGCCTGGAACAGTCCCTGGCAACGCTCGCACCAGCAGCCGTGCGGCGCGCCGAAGCCCTGGTCCACCATGTCGAGGTGGAACCCGGCGATCCCGTATCCCAGCATCTCGGTCAGCAGCGCCGTGACCGCGTTGGTGTAGGGCGAATGGAAGCAGACCCGGCCGTCGATCGGCTTGCCGTCCGGCTGCCGCATCCGCCAGTCGGGATGCTGCCCCAGTTCATGGGACGGATACTGGAGCTGGCAGTAGGCGATGATCGGCAGGGCATGCTGGCGCGCCTCCCGGACCGCTTCCCGGAGGACGTCGCGGTCGCCGAGTCCCGCCGGCCGCGGAACCCGCTTCGAGTCGTGGAAGGTGAACTCGCCGTCGCGCACCCACAGCACGAGGTATTCGGCGTGGGCCGCCACGCTGCGCCGCACGATCTCCGCGCCGTCGAAGTCGCGGGCGTAGTCCGCACCATGCCGGCCGCCCCCGAACTGGGCTCCGGTCGGGCCGACCTCCAATCCCACCAACGCCCGGGAAAACCACGGCTCGCCCTCGGCGGAACGGAGCGGGGATGCGGCGCTTCCGACAAGGCACATCAAGGCCCACATCAGGCGCGGAACGATGTGGATCGCCGAGAAGCCTCGGCGTCCGGGAATGGGGTGGAATGGGTTCATGGTATCGTCCAAGGAAGGGTTGGGACCCGCGGCGTTCAAGGTCCCTTCGTGGTGAGCAGTTCCCGCAGACGCGCCAGATCGTCCGGATTCGCGCCGGGATCGAATCCGGTCGCCTCCTCGGCCAAGACCAGCTCCCGGCGCCGGCCTTCGATGCGTGCGCGTTCACCGACGTTGGCGGCGACGACATACACCGCCACACGGCTCACCCGGTCGCGGAGAACCACGCCGCCTTCGGTCACGCTGTGCTCCACCGGAACGACACCGTCGGCATCCACGCGGAAGACCTCCGCCGGCTTCCTGAGATAGGCTGGCAGCGGGAAGCGGAACTCGACGTCCCGCGGCGGGCCGAACCGGAAGACGCGTTCCTCCGGATCGGGCCGATAGGCGAGGTCCAACGCGAACAGCACCGCGCCGCGCGGGCCCGCCACCACGTCCAGGTCCCAGTCCGGCTTCCCGTCGCGGAGGACCCGCCGGTGGGCGGTGGCGTCGCCTTCGAGGTAGTGGTCGTCAAGCATCCGGATCTCCCGGCCGATGCGGGTCATCGGTCCAAGCAGGTCGGGAAAGGCCGTCAGCGAACGCAGGCTGAGGTTGAACCAGTAGAGCGAGGTGATGCGGCTCGCGAGCGCGTGGTAGGCC
>CAIYXO010000130.1 GCA_903930165.1 uncultured Verrucomicrobiota bacterium
CAGGGCGACGAACCCGGCCGGGGCGCCGTCGGGCGAAAGCGCGATCCGGAACGCCCGACCCGCCTTCGTGGTGGCGAGCTTGAGCAGCACACGGCCGTCCGCACCGACCACGAGACGGGTCTTCGCCGGCACGTTTTGGCCGCCGATCGAGAGGGACTTGCCGTCCTTGAGCGCGACGGTCACGGGGCCCTTCGAGCCGTCGAAGTCCGATTCCATCGCGGTGCCCGTCGCACCCTCGGCGAGCAGCAGGGTCGCGGCGCCGCCGGACTTGTTGACCTGGAAGGTGCGGGTGAAGAACCGCTGGCCGCCGACGTCCTCGACGCCCGGGGACTCGAGCACCGTGGCGCCACCCACCGTGTAGCGCAGGACCACGTTGTCGCCGTGCAGGTAGAGTCCCTCGTAGTGGGCCCAGTCCTTCGGGAGCGGCCCCTGCTTGCGCAGGCGCGGGTCGTCGAGGCTGCCGCCCTTGTCGCCCCAGCCCGGCCCGATGCCGGTCTCGAAGGCGATCTGGGTGCCCTTCACCGAGGGCGGCGGCGGCCATTCGATCTTGGTGAGCGTGTTGCCGAACTCGAGGAACTCGCCGCTCCACGCCACCGCGAGGCGGAGGGTGTCGAGGTCGTAGACGACATAGCTGCGCTTCTCGGGGCCGAGCGTGACGGCAAGGCCCTTCATGGCCGCCGGGTTGTCCTTGGACCGCATGATCGTGCCCGACCAGAACGGACCGCGGACGGGGCCGGCGGGCGCGTTCTGGGCCAGGGACGGAGTCAGCAGCGGCAGGAGCGCCGCGGCGGCCAGGCCGTGGAGTGTGTGGAGCTTCATGGGAAAGACGGGAAGGTGACGCGCCGATGCTTCGCCAGCCACGGCCGACTGGCAAGGCCGCGCGCTGTGGAATGGGACGAACCCCGCCCAACGTGGGGAGGAACGGGTTCCATTCGCGGATTTCGCGCTCCCGGGAGCGGTCGGTTCCGTTAGGTTGATCGCGGAACATGGAACTCAGGGAATTCGCCGAGCGCGTGGTCTTCGGGACGACGCTGGAGGACAAGCTGTTCCGGCCGGAGACGTTCACGGACACCCGGCCCGGCTCGGCCTGGGAGAGTCCCGAGGCCCCCGGTCGTCCCGACGTCCTGCGCTTCAAGGCCCCGGGCACCGCGACGACGACGGATTCCTTCCCCGGACTCCACCGGCTCGACCACGGTTCCGAACGCGGCAAGGTCCTCCACTTCTTCGCCAACCACGAGCTGCTCGCCACCGAGCTGATGGCCCTGGTGCTCCTCCGTTTCCCCGACGCGCCGCCGGCCTTCCGACGCGGTGTCCTGAAGACGCTCCAGGACGAACAGGCCCACGTGCGTCTCTATCTGGAACGGATGCGGGCCTGTGGCGTGGTGTTCGGCGAACTGCCCGTCAGCGGCTACTTCTGGCGCAGCGTCGCCCCGATGCGGAGCCCGATGGACTTCGTGTCCGGGCTCAGCCTCACCTTCGAGCAGGCGAACCTCGACTTCTCGAGGACCTTCGGCCGGGCCTTTGCCGAGGCCGGCGACGCGGACACCGCCGCGCTGCTCGAGCGGATCCACCGCGACGAGATCGCCCACGTCGCCCATGGACTGAAGTGGTTCCGCCGGTGGAAGGATCCCGGCGAGAGCGACTGGACCGCGTTCCAGCGGGTTCTTCGCAGCCCCCTTTCCCCGCGACGCGCCCGCGGCGACGACTTCAACGCGGAGGGCCGAAGGTCGGCCGGCCTGGAGGACGACTTCATCCGGCGGCTCGAGGCCTTCTCACGCTCCAAGGGCCGGACGCCGGACGTGTTTCTCTTCAACCCGCTCGCCGAGGGACACATCGAAATGGGCCCCGCCTTCACCCCGGGCCGGCATGCGCTGCGCCTCGCCGAGGACCTCGCCCTGCTGCCCCAGTACCTCGGGAGCGACGACGACGTGGTGTTGGTCCCCTCGACCCCGTCCGCGGAATTCCTCGCCGGGCTTCGCCGGAAGGGGCTCCCGGTGGCGGAGTGTGTTCCCCTCGCGGAGATGCGCTCCCTCGCCGACCGCAAGCTCGGGTCGCTGCGACCCTGGGCCTGGTCGCCGGACAGCGTCGCGCGACTCGCGCCGTTGGCGTCGCAGGTCACCGGCGGCGCGGGACTCCCGGATCCCGGCACCGCAACCGCGCAGGCGGCCCTGTTCGGGAAGGACTGGAGCGCGGGACTGCTGCGGGAACTCCATCCCGAACTGGAATCGATCGCACCGTCCGGACGCCTGTCGCCGGCATGGACGACCGGCACCGTGGCCCGGGAAGCGGCGGCGGTCTGGGAGGCCGTGGACCGCATCCGCGCCACCGGCCACCACCGCATCGTGGTCAAGCGGTCGCTCGGACTCGCCGGCGGCAACGCGATCCGCCTCTGGGAACCGGCGCCGTTGCCCGCCCAACACGTCTGGGTGGAGGAATCGTTCCGCCACGGCGGATCGGTGGTCGTCGAACCGTGGCTGGAGCGGCTCTGCGACTTCTCGGTGCAATGGGACCGCAGCGGCGGCGGCGGCGCGCTCCGCCTGCGGGGCTACACCGGCCTGACCACCGACCGGCGCGGACAATTCCTCGCCAACACCGCCGAACCCGCCGCCGGGCGACGTCCCCCGGCCGCCGTCCTCGCCGCGTTCCGGGGTGGGGATCCGCTTTGGATCCACCGGATCTTCGAACGGATCCAATCGGCCTTGCAGACCGCCTTCGACGACGCCGGCCACCATGGTCCGGCCGGCGTGGACGCCTTCGTCCATGAGGGTCCGGACGGGCCGTGCCTCCGGCCGTTGGTGGAGTTGAACCCGCGCCTCACCATGGGCCGGGTGCTTCTGGAGCTGACGCGTTTCGTGGCACCGGGACACATGTCCCGTCTGCGGTTGCTGAACCCGTCCCAACTGCGTGCGCTGGGACATCCCGACTTCGCGTCATTGGCGGCCGCTTGGGAGAACGCGTCGCCGCCGCAGCGCGAAGGCCGCCCCGTCCCACGCCTGACCCGGGGCATCGTCCCGCTCAACGATCCCGCCACCGCCATGGCCTGCCTCGCGGTACTCGAAGTCGGCGACGACGCACTGCGCCCAATCTGAGCTCAGACGTGGGCAATTCGTGATTCCCGATCTGGGATTCCCGATTCCCGGCAAGTAGCCGCGGCTGCCAGGCTGCGGTCTCCTCTCCTTCTCCGGTTCAAGGATCCGGACTACAGCCACTCAAAGTGGCCGCGGCAGCCAAGCTGCGGATGCTTGACGCCGCTGAAGACTCGAAACTTCCTGCTCCCTGATCCTCTTCCGCTCACGCCTTGCGGACGAAGCACGCCTTCAGGCCGACGGCGATGCCGTCCACCTTGCAGTCGATCTCGTGGTCTCCGTCCACCAGCCGGATGGGCTTGGACTTCGAACCGCCCTTGAGCACCTGGGAGCCGCCGAGCTTCAGGTCCTTGATCAGGATCACCACGTCGCCGTCGGCGAGGACATTGCCGTTGGCGTCCTTCACCACGCGCGGACCATCCGGCGCCTCCGGCACGGCGTCCTTCGCCCATTCGTGCCCGCAGGTCACGCATTCCCAGTTCCCGGGTTTCTCCAGGACCTCGGTCATCTCACACATCGGACAGGCGGGTTGGCTCATGAGACCTCCAGCCTAAGGGTCGGCCGGCCGACGCGACAACCGCGGAAGACTTCCGGGCATTCGTGATCTCCGGCAAGTAGCCGCGGCTGCCAAGCCGCGGTTTCCTTTCCATCTCCTACCGGATCGTTTGACCTGGGTGGCGCCCCTTCAGGGCTTCCGAATGCGAACAGGGCCGGGTCACCCAAGGCGTTGCCTAGGGCTTTCCCATCACGCCCCCTTTCGGCGCTTGGAGATGGAGTGGCCCCGCCGGATGAGGAGCAAAGGGGACTGAAACCCCGGCTCCCGGCTCCCGTCGTTTCTGGGCTCCAAGCCCCGACGGGGCGGCAGGCGACAGCCCAGGGCAACGCCCTAGGATTCCAATCCAGATGGGATTCCAAGCCCTGAAGGGGCGAAACGGGAACGGATGGCGATCAGGACAGGCGGCTCCGCTGGAGCGTTCGCCCTACCGTGGGTCGTCTCCCGACGGACGGCGGGTGATGCGGACGTCCGGCTGGTACATGACCCGCACACACAGGTCGCCACGGCCGCCACGGGTCGTGGGAAGCCCTTCGCCGGCGACCACCAATTCCTCTCCCCGGGCGATGCCGGGAGGAACCTGGACCCGGACCATCCCGTCGAGGCCCCGGACCATCGCCGGACCGCCGCGTCGGGCCAACGCCGAGGGGATCCGCAGGTCGCAACGCAGGTCCGAACCCCGCGCGCGGAACCGGGGGTCGGGACGGACCGTCGCCCGGACCGTGAGCACGCCGCCCGCGGAAGCGCCTTCGCGGCGCACGGTGAACTGGGCTCCCGGAGCGGTGCCGGCGGGGATGTCGAGCGGATAGACTTCGGCGCCGGCCGCGTTGCCCGGATCGTCGACCCGCACCTCGAGCCGGGTCCCGCGCAGGAACTCCTCGGGACGGAGCATCACGTCTTGGCGCAGGTTGCCCCGGACCCCGGCCGGCTTCCGTCGGACTCCCCCTCCTCCTCGGAGTCGCCCTCGCCTTCCGGCTTCCGGCTTCCGCCGGGGCTTCGGGCCGACCGCTCCTCCGCGGCCAGTTCCCGGTCATAGGCCTTCCGGGCGTCGGCGTCGCCGAGGACCGCGTAGGCCGCGTTCAGTTCCTGGGTACGGACCACCGACCCGGCGTCGTCGCCGTTGCGGTCCGGATGATGTTCCTTCGCGAGGATGCGATAGGCATTGCGGATCTGTTCCGCCGAGCAGCGTCGATGCAGGCCCAGCGTGGCGTAGTGGTCGGGAAGCGTCTTCGGCACCGCCCCGACGATGAACGCATCCCGGCCCGACCGCGAGCGTGCGGAAGACGCCCGTGGCGGCCGCTCACTGGATCGGCAGCTTCAGGTCGATCTGGGTGCCATCGCGGACAACCGTGGCCGGCACCGACTCGCCGGGATGCCGGGTCTGCAAAATCATGCCGATGAGCGCGCTCTCGCTGAGCCGACCGGACCGGCCGTCCACGGCCACGAGGATGTCCCCCTTGCGGAAGCCGGCCTTCTTCGCCGCGGCGTGTTCGCCGTATTCCCCAGCGTGCTTCACCCGGAGCGCGAGCCCGTTGGCGGCG
>CAIYXO010000131.1 GCA_903930165.1 uncultured Verrucomicrobiota bacterium
TACCTCCGCGCCATCACCGCGCAACACAGCACCGTCCTCATCTTCGACGAAGTCATGACCGGTTTCCGCATCGCCCTCGGCGGCGTCCAGCAGCGGGAAAACATCGTCCCCGATCTCACCTGCCTTGGCAAAATCCTCGGCGGCGGCCTGCCCGTCGGCGCCTTCGGCGGCCGCGCCGACATCATGGACCACCTCGCCCCGCTCGGTCCCGTGTACCAGGCGGGAACCCTCAGCGGAAACCCATTGGCCATGGCTGCCGGCTTGGCCGCGCTCGACGGCCTGGAATCGTCGGATGCCTGGAACCGGCTGGAGATCCTCGGACGCCAGCTCGAATCCGGCATGGTCGATGCCGCGAAGTCCGCTGGAATCCCCGTCACCTGGCAACGCATCGGTTCGATGTTCTGCGGCTACTTCTGCGAAGGTCCGGTGTGGAACCTCGCCGATGCCATGAAGTCCGACCGCGCCCGCTTCGCGCGGTTCTTCCATGGCATGCTCGACCGCGGCGTGTACTTCGCACCGTCGCAGTTCGAGGCCGGATTCATCTCCACGGCGCACGGAGATTCCGAGATCGAGGCCACCGTCCGTGCGGCGCACGAGGTGCTGAAGACGCTCTGAGCCGGCCAAGGGCAGGGAGCCGGGAGCGGATACGGCCTCGGGAGTTGGGCTTGGGGTGTCGGGAGAATTGGTGATTACCGGTGCTCCGTGTCCGTCTAGGTTCGCACCATGTGGCGGAGCTTGTTCCTGGGTGTTCTGACGGCGGTGGTCCTTCGGGCCCAACACGGAGGTCAACCGGCCTTCGACGCCGCGTCCGACGGGGCCCGTCGTTTCCAGTTGGCTCCCGGCCTGAAGCTGGACGTCTGGGCCGCGGAACCCCAGCTCAGCAACGGGGTCGCGTTCGGTTTCGATGGCCGCGGCCGCGCCTACATCGCGGAAACCCACCGCTACGGGCCGTCCGTCTTCGACATCACCCAGAACACCAACTGGCTGCTCGCCGACATGGCCTTCCGCTCGGTCGACGACCGCGCGCGTTTCCTCACCCACCAGTTCCGGACGAACCTCGCCATCCTGACCCGCGACCGGGAGAAGGTCCGCCGTGTCGAGGACCGCGACGGCGACGGCCGGGCGGACCATTCGGAAGTGGTGGTCGACACCCCGTCGACCGTCGTCGACGGCACCGCCGCCGGCGTGTTGGCCTCCGCCGGCCGCGTCTATTTCGGCAACATCCCGTCGCTCCACATCTTCAAGTTCTCCGACCCGAGTTCCCGGCAAGCCATGTCCCGGTCCGCAGCGGCCGCTCCCACTGAAAACTTCAAACTTGAAACTGAAAACTCCATCCACGGCTTCGGCGTGCACATCGGGGTCACCGGACACGACCTGCACGGCCTGATCCGCGGGCCGGACGGCCGCATCTACATGAGCTTCGGCGACCGGGGAGTCTGCCTCACCAATCGCGAAGGCGTGGTCATCAACCTGCCGGACCGCGGCGGCGTGCTGCGGTGCGAGCCGGACGGTTCGCGGCTGGAGGTCTTCTGCTCCGGTCTCCGGAATCCGCAGGAACTCGCCTTCGACGACCTCGGGAACCTGTGGACCGTGGACAACGACACGGCGGGTCCCGACGACTGCCGGGTCCTCCATCCGGTGAAGGGTGGCGAGTACGGCTGGCGGACGGCGTTCCAGCATCAGGAGGGATTCGGTCCCTGGGTGCTTGAGGGGTTGTGGAAGGGCGGCCGGGACGGAATCCAGCCCATGGCCGGCGTCGTCAGCCAGGGACCGAGCGGACTGGCCTTCTATCCGGGCACGGGCTGGGGATCGCGTCTGGCCGGCAAGTTCGTCCACTGCGACTTCCCCGGCGGCGTCTGGGCCTTCTCCGTGAGGCCCCGCGGGGCCGGCTATGAGTTGGAGACGAAGGAGAAGCTGCTCTGGAACGCCTGGCCCACGGATGTCGATTTCGGGCCGGACGGTGCGCTCTATGTCCTCGACTGGATCCAGGGCTGGCAGATGCCGGGACGCGGACGGATCCACCGGCTGACGCCGACCGAGGCGGTCACCCTGACGGAGCGTCAACGCGGCGAGGTCGGCGAAGTCCGCCGGCTCCTTTCCGAAGGCATGACCGGCTGGAAGGAATCCGAACTCCTGGAACTGCTGGCGTCGCCGGACCGCCGGGTGCGGCTGGAAGCCCAGTGGGAACTGGCCGGCCGCGGCAAGAAGGCTTGGGACGGACTTGCCCGTGTGGCGCTGAAGGGCAAGGGGCGCCTGGAACGGCTACACGCGCTCTGGGGGCTGGAGCAGGCCACCCGTCACGACACCAGCGGGCGGTCCACGACGGTCTGGGAGCGGACGCTGCCGGTCGTGGACGACCCGGATCCCGAGGTGGCCTCGGCGGCGATGCTGGCGATGGGGGATGCGCGGATCCGAAAGCTTCAGCCACGAGCCGCGCTGCATCTCCGGAATCCGGAGGCCCGCGTTCGTCGAGCTGCGTTCGCTGCGCTCGCAGCCTTGCACGAGGGGGGCGACGTCGGGGCGCCCGCGTTCCCGTGGAAGGAGGTCCGGGCGGCGATCCTGGACGACGTCGCGGAGGATCCGTGGATCCGGCAGGCGGTGGTCCGTGGGCTCCGGACCCAACGTGCCGGAGGCGCTGCCGGGCGAACCTTCCTGGAGAGCCTCCTCTCGGATTCCGATTCGAGGTTGGTGTCGCTGGGAGTCGAGGCGATCCGTCGCATCGCCGACGAGGAGGTGCCCAATGGTGGGACCCGGGTTCCTTCCCTCATGCCGTTGCTGGCGCATCGGGATGCCTCCGTGATGGACGCCGCGGCCCGCGTGATCCACGACGTGCCCCTTGTCGACGGCCTGCCGGCGCTGGCGCAGTTCATCACGCGGGTTGACGTTCCGACGAACCTGATGACCCGCGCGGTCAACGCGGCGTTCCGGCTGGGCACCCCGCAGCACGCCCTGATGTTGGCCAACTTCGCCAAGCGCCGCGACGTGCCGGACTTCGCACGCGTGGCCGCCCTCGATGCGCTGGCCGATTGGGCCAAGCCCCCGGCCTTGGACAAGGTGGTCGGCCTGTGGAGGCCGGCGTTTGGCGGGGTTGCCGGTTTTCAGCCTTCGGTTTTCGGCGTGGATGGAAGTGGGGCTGCCAACGCTGGCGCCGAGGGCAAAACCCCTGCCTCGGCTCCCGCTTCCGAGACTGAAAGCCTGAAACTGAAAACTGAAAACTTCCCTTCCGTTCCCAGCTTTTTCGGCGCCGCCATGGAGGCGACGCGAGGCGGCGGGACGTCACCGATGCGGCTCCCGGTTTTGCCGGCGGATCTCGGTCGTTCGATCGCCTTCGACGAGGCGGCAGGCTTCAAGCGGAACGCCGAGCCGGCAAAGCGGGCGTTCCTGAAGGTAGCCGGCGAGATCCTCAATCCGCTGGTCCCAGACGAGTACGGACTGCGCCTCGGCGGTCCTGGCGCGCCCGAGGCGGTGCAGAAGGCCGTCGTCGACACGTCGGTCCGGCTTCGGGTCAAGGAGTCGGCAACGCATCTGTTCGCACATTTTCAGTCGACGAACACGCCGACCGCGGTAAGGGCGGCGATCGTCGGGGCCTTGGCCGGACTCAACTCGGCCCAGGCGGCCGACGCTGTGCGCCTCGCCCTCGACGATCCCCGGCTGCGGTCCGCGGCGGTTCCCCATCTCGACCGTCTCGAGGGCGGCGACACCGTCGGTGTGCTTTCCAACCTGGTCGCCTCTGCGCGGCTTCCGGGAGACCTGCGCGTCGCCCAGTCGGCATTGGCTGCGCTCGGCCGAGTCGACCCGCCCGCAGCGGTGCCGGTGCTTGGCTCCTTCATCGCGAAGCACCGCTCGGGAGGATGGCCGAAGCCGCTCGAGCTCGACCTTCGCGAGGCGGTCTTGCGCACGTCGCTTTCCAACAGCCTGTCGATTCCGCGGCACCAGCCTGGCGCCCAGATGACCCTGGCCGGCTATTACGACTGCCTGGAGGGCGGCGACGCCGTCCGGGGACGTCAGGTGTTCCGTGAGAATCCGGCCGTGCAATGCCTGCGTTGCCACCAGGTCGCGGGCGAGGGTGGAATCGTGGGGCCGAAGCTCGACGGGATTGGACGCCGTCAGGGCCGCGAGTACCTCCTGGAAAGCATCGTCTGGCCGAGCCTCCGGATTGCGCCCGGATCCGAGACCATCGTGGCGACCCTCAAGGACGGCTCCGTCGTGAGCGGACTCCTCCGCGGCGAAGCGGACGGCGTCCTGTCCATCGAAACCACCGGCGAGGATGGCCAACCGGAAACGGTTCGGGTGCCGGTCGGCGAGGTCGTCCGACGCGAACGTGGGCCGAGCGCGATGCCGGAAGGCTTGGCCGAGCAGTTGACCCCGTTCGACCTGCGCGACCTGGTGGAGTTCCTCGCCGGCCTGAAGTAGGCGGGGAGGTTTGCCACGGAGACACGGAGGACACGGAGTTCGGAGTTCGACACGGATTTCA
>CAIYXO010000132.1 GCA_903930165.1 uncultured Verrucomicrobiota bacterium
CGCAGTGACAGTTCCGGACCCGGTTCGGATTCCGATTGAGGTGGGGAAGCGTCGTTGGAACGGGAGTCGGAA
This sequence comes from uncultured Verrucomicrobiota bacterium, assembly GCA_903930165.1. Classification (GTDB taxonomy): domain Bacteria; phylum Verrucomicrobiota; class Verrucomicrobiia; order Limisphaerales; family UBA9464; genus SXXZ01. The sequence continues at coordinate 73 of CAIYXO010000132.1, forward strand.
GCCGGGAAATCGATCGATTGGATCGGAGGAGACGTGATGCGGGAACCCTCGTCTTGCCGGATGATCGACTGAAGTCGCGTCGGTGATATCGCGACCATTGGGTCGCCCATCTGTGGCGTGGGTTGTTCGGAGTGAAAGCGTTGAATGGAGTCCCGCACGGCCTTTGCCGTAAGGCGACGGACCGCAGACTCCTCCCGGAAGCGGACTTCCCTCTTCTGGGGATGGACATTCACGTCCACGGCTGCCGGATCGATCTCAATAAACAGGCAACATACCGGGAACCGACCTCGCATGAGCGCCGTGTGATATCCTTCGAGCAGGGCGAGGTTCAGCCCACGGTTCTCAACCGGTCTCTGGTTCACGAAGAGATGCTGTTCCGATCGGTTGCCGCGGGATACCCCTGGAGCGCCGATGAAGCCCCAAATCCGGAAGCTGGAAACCTTTCCCTGATCCCGTAACACCAACGGATCTGGGGAATCGATGATTTCAGGCGCTTCCTCGATGCCTGCCCTGAAATCGACTTCGAGCAGGGGGGTATCTTTGCCATGAAGCTGGAGCAGTCTTTCACGCAACGCCGTGGAACGTTCGGAGGGTGACTCCCATGACAAAGGCGGAAGCTGCCAGAGCGTCCGGCCGTCCGAGACACAGGTGAAACCCACCGCAGGCCAAGCCAAGGCGACCAGCACCAGATAGTGCTGGATGTGAGCGCGTTCCGTCTCCTCGGAGCGGAGAAACTTGCGTCTGGCGGGGAGGTTGAAAAACAGTTGTCGGACTTCGATCGTGGTGCCGATGGGAGAGGCTGCGGCGGACACTTCGACGATTCGTCCGCCTTGGATCAGGACCCGGCATCCCTCTCCGGTCGGCTGGCTCTTCTCCCGTGTGGTCAGGGAGAAACGGCTGACGCTGGCGATGCTGGGGATCGCCTCGCCGCGAAAGCCCATGGTGGCGATGGCCGAAAGATCCTCCGCCCGCGTGATCTTCGAGGTCGCGTGCCGTTCCAAGCAGAGCAGAGCGTCGTCTCGACTCATGCCGCAGCCATCGTCGGTCACCCGGATCAGACTCCGCCCGCCGGCACCGATTTCAACGGTGATGCGTCGAGCCTCGGCGTCGAGCGAGTTCTCCACCAACTCCTTCACCACACTGGCCGGACGCTCCACCACCTCGCCGGCGGCGATCTGGTTGGCGACATGCTCTGGGAGCAGGCGGATGCGGTTCACGATTTGGGAATATGATCCGTGTGCCTGCCTGGAATCGATGGGGAAACGGCGGTTCAAGTAGTCCGGTTCAACCGGTCCGTGTCTCCAGGGGCCGCGATCGGCAGCTCAAAGCGGAACGCAGCACCCGAGCCGGGTGTCGATTCGGCCCAGATCCGGCCGCCATGCTCGCGAACGATCCTTTCGCAGATGGCCAGTCCCAAGCCGGTTCCATGAGCCTTGCCCGCTGTGAAGAACGGCTCGAAAAGCATGGGAAGGTGTTCCGTGGGAATTCCCGGGCCGTTGTCCAGGATCTCGGTGATCACCAGATCTCCCTCTTGTCGGACGGAAAGGCTCAGCTTGCCTTCCTTCATCCCGGAAAGTGCGTCGAACGCGTTCTGGGTGAGATTGGTGAACACCCAGGAGAGACGCGGAGGATCGATCCGGAGTTCCACCGATGGGAGGCGGCCGGCAACCTCGACATCGATCCCACGCCTTTGGCTTTCGGCGGAAAGCTCGACGAGCACCTCTCGAAGGAAGTCCTGGTAGTTCACTCGCGCGAGGACCACGTTCGGGCCGACCCCCCGGGTGAATTCCATCAATTCCTGCATCATCCTGTTGAGCACCTCAACCTGGTACCGGATCCGGTCGCGGGCGGATCTGCGGTCGGCGGCGGTCGCAGATGGCTCGGCGGCCATGTCGGCAGCTATCCCTATTACGTTCAGAGGGTTGCGGAAATCGTGAACGATGGTTCTGGCCAACCGCTCCAGCATCGCCAAGCGTTCGGCTCTCAGCGATTCCCGGAGGAACCGGCGGTTGAAGTCCCGCATTCTGAGGCTGGCGTCCCGGACGAGTGAGGTTGCCAGGCGTGGAGCCTTCGTCAGCAATTCGAGGAGCAAACCGGCCGGGAGAAACACGGCTTGGACCGCGGTCCTGGCGCTGGCGCTCGCTGAGCGGGTTCCTCCGTCGAAGATGGCCATTTCGCCGAAGTAGTCGCCGGCCTCCATCCTGGAGAGGACGTGTTCCCGGTCCGGCGCGGACCGGGCGGTGATGTCGACGCTGCCCTGGAGAATGATGTAGAGTCCGTCGCCGACATCGCCTTCACGGAACAGCATGGAGCCTTCGGGGAAGGATCGTGGAATGCCCTGCTCGCTCACTGTGGCGATGCACTCCTCGGGGAGGTGTCGACAGAACCGGGAGTCCTCCAGACGGGTCATGAGCTCACTCTCCGAAGCGATAGGCTGGAGTAAAGCCCGCAATGAGGACGTGGGTTCCTTGACGCTCCCCCGGGCGACTCCTAGCCTGCGGCCACTTCGTTCCGATCCATTATGCGCAATTTCGTCAACATTCCGTATGTCATCGAACAGACCGGCCGCGGCGAAAAGGGGTACGACCTCTACAGCCGGCTTTTGGTCGATCGGATCATCTTCCTGGGCACTCCGGTGGACGACATGGTCGCCAACGTCATCGTCGCCCAGTTCCTGTTTCTCCAGATGACGGATCCCAAGAAGGACATCCATTTCTACATCAACTCGCCGGGTGGAAGCGTCACCGCGGGCCTGGCGATCTACGACACCATGCAGTGGCTGACCTGTGACGTGAACACCTACTGCGTGGGGCAGGCTGCGAGCATGGGTGCTGTCCTTCTTTCCGGTGGGACCAAGGGCAAGCGTTTCGCGCTTCCCAACGCGAACATCATGATCCACCAGGTTCTGGGCGGAGCCGAGGGGCAGGCCAGCGACGTGGAGATCCGGGTCAAATACATGCTCAAGCTCAAGGAACGGCTGAACACCATTCTTTCGAAGCACACAGGGCAGCCCTACGAAGTCGTGGAAAAGGCCTGTGACCGCGACAATTTCATGTCTGCCGAGGAGGCTCGGCAGTTCGGATTGGTCGACGAGGTGGTGGCCAGTCGTCGTGAAGTGCCAACTCTGACCGAACCCGCGAAAACCTGAGCCGACCGCCGTTGGGCTGCTTCGGACTCCTGCCCGGTCGCTCGTGCGGCCGGGCTTTTCTTTACCACTGGAAAGGGATCGCCCGATGCGGCAGCGTGCCTCCTATGGCTCGAACGTCACAGCTCACCATGTGCAGCTTCTGCGGAAAGTCGAAGGCAGAGGTGAAAAGGCTGATCGCTGGACCCGGGGTGTACATCTGTGACGCCTGCGTCGGCGTCTGCAAAGGGGTCCTGGAGAAGGAGAGCGCGAGCGACTCCGAAGGCAGTCTCCGCAGTCTTCGGGTCCCGAAGCCGGCTGAGATCAAGCGCCATCTCGACGAACACGTCATTGGCCAGGAGGACGCGAAGCGCACTCTCGCCGTGGCCGTCTACAACCACTACAAGCGGGTGCTTTCCCGGTCCGGCGAGGCTGGCGCTTCCGAGGACGGGGTCGACATCGAGAAGAGCAACATCCTGATGTTGGGACCGACCGGTTCGGGGA
>CAIYXO010000133.1 GCA_903930165.1 uncultured Verrucomicrobiota bacterium
GCCCGGCGAAGAACCTCAGGTGTTCCACGTTCCGCACGAGGTATCCGTCCGCGCCGCTCCGTTGGACGCTGGTCGAAGGGGCTGTTTCGACCGGTGTGGAGTCCGCCCTTCCCGGGAGTGTTCCCGATGGCGCGTCCGAGATGATCGTGCTGGTGCGCAATCCGACGCAGCTGGAAGCCGCATTGCGTTGCGGCATCACCTCCATCTACTGCGACTTCGAGGATCCGAAGCGCTACCGCGAGGCGGTGGCCACCTTCCACACGGCCCACGGATGCCAGGTCGGCGTGGACGGTCGGCGTCCGGAGATCTTCGTGGCCCCGCCGCGCATCTCGAAGCCGGGCGAGGATTGGATCCTGCGCCAGGTGCTGGAGAGCGGCGCGGACGGATACCTCGTGCGGAACGTGGAACACCTGAGGTTCTTCGCCGGGCGCCGTCGTCGTGGGGACTTCTCCCTGAACGTGGCGAATCCGCTCACGGCGGAGCACTTCGTCGTCCGTCACGGGCTGGAGCGGGTCAACATCAGCTACGACCTGAACGTGGAACAGGTGGGTGCGCTCCTGAAGGCGGCGCCGCCGTCGTGGTTCGAACTGACGCTCCACCAGCACATGCCGATGTTCCACATGGAGCACTGCGTGTTCTGCGCGTTCCTGTCCAAGGGGAAGGACTTCACCGACTGCGGACGTCCCTGTGAGACGCACCGGGTGTCGTTGCGGGACCGGGTCGGGATGGAGCATCCGTTGAAGGCCGACAGCGGTTGTCGCAACACCGTGTTCAACGCCCGGGCGCAGACCGGCGCGGAGTATCTGGGACGATTCCTCGAACTCGGTGCCCGGGCCTTCCGGATCGAGTTCGTGAACGAGACGGCGTCCGAGGTCGAGGCGGTCCTGACGCGGTATCGCGCGTTGTTCCGAGGCGAGATCGCCGGCGACCAGTTGTGGAAGGAATTCCAGCTGCAGAGCCAGCTTGGGGTGACCCGCGGCCAGTTGGAGGCCGTGGAGTCGAGGAAGGTGTTCCCGGAAAACCGAAGGGCCTGAATCCCGACGCCGCGCTTCTCTCTCCGATTCCTGCTCCCCCCAAAGGGGTAGAGATTGGCCACAGAGACACCGAGGACACGGAGGGGGACCTTCTTTTTCCCGAAGCCCGAAGCCCAAAACCGTTCTCCAAGTCGACGGGCGAAGGGCAATGGGCAGGACTCTGGGAGCCTGGAGCAAGCGGGTCGAGGGTTCCGAATCCCTTGGCGGCTTTGCGCATTGGTGTGAGGTCGGTCCCGGAGAATCGGAAATCAGGAATCGGGAATCCCGAATGCCGCTCATCCCCAGATCTGCCGGTCGAGCGTGCGGTATTGGATGGCTTCGAAGACGTGTTCCTGGACGACGCGTTCCCGGCCCTCGAGGTCGGCGATGGTCCGCGCGACCTTGAGGATGCGGTCGTAGGCGCGGGCCGAGAGGTTCAGGTCGGTCATGGCGTGCTTGAGCAGCGTGTGGGTGGCCTCGTCGAGTTCGACGAACTCCTTGAGTTCACGGGGTCCCATGCGGGCGTTGGCGAGGAGCCGGCGTCCCCGGAACCGTTGCAGCTGGATTTCCCGGGCGGCGATCACCCGTTCCCGCACGGTCCGGCTGGGCTCACCCGGCGCGGCGCGGCTCATGTCTCCGAACTTCACCGCGGGCACCTCGACATGCAGGTCGATGCGGTCGAGCAGCGGACCGGAGACGCGGCCGAGGTAGGCCTGGATCTCCCGGGGCGAGGAACGGGATTCGTGGGGCATCTTGCCGTCGGGCGTCGGGTTCATGGCGGCGACGAGCATGAACTGGGAGGGGAACGTCATGGTGCCGGCGGCGCGGCTGATGGTGACGCGGCCTTCCTCCAGGGGCTGTCGCATCGTTTCCAGGACGCTGCGTTTGAACTCCGGCAGTTCGTCCAGGAAGAGGACGCCATGGTGGGCGATGGAAATCTCCCCGGGAGTCGGATGGACGTTGCCGCCGAGCAGGCCGGCGTCGCTGGCGGTGTGATGGGGTGAGCGGAACGGCCGTCGGGTGACCAGGGCCTGGCCCGCGGCGAGCAGTCCCACGATGCTGTGGATCTGGGTGGTCTCCAGCGCTTCCGGAAGTGTGAGGGGTGGCAGGATGGAGGGGAGGC
>CAIYXO010000134.1 GCA_903930165.1 uncultured Verrucomicrobiota bacterium
GGATCCCCAGAGCGCCTTGCCGCCCGTCGGATCGGTCCCTCCGCTGAGCAGCACCACGAATCCGGGCAGGTCCTGGTTCTCGGAGCCGATGCCGTAGGTGATCCAGGAACCCATCGAGGCGTTGCCGAACCGGGGCGCCCCGGTGAACAGGAACAGCTCCGCCGGCGCGTGGTTGAACTGGTCCGTGCTCATCGACCGCACCACGGTGATCTCGTCGGCGATGCGGGCCATGTTCGGGACCATCTCGCTGAACCACCCGCCGGCCTGGCCCGCCTGGCGGAAGGCATAGGGCGATCCCAACATCTTCGGAACGCCCTTGATGAAGGCGAACCGCTTGCCGTTCAGGAACGAGTCCGGACAGGGCTGCATGTGCAACCGCTTCAGCTCCGGCTTCCAGTCGAAGAGATCCAACGACGGCGGGGCGCCGCTCATGTGCAGGTAGATCACCGACTTGGCGCGGGCACGTCCGGTCGGCGGACGTACCGCCAGGGGCCCGGCCGACGCCTGCGGGGCGGCCCCGCCCAGCGCCTGCAACGCCAGTGCACCGAGGCCGAGTCCCGTGCCGGCCAGGAACTGCCGGCGCGATCCGGCCCGGGCGATCTGCTGATGGAGCGGGAGGTTCATTGGCTGGGACGACCGACGCTGCACCCCCCGGAGGAATTCGTCACGTCCCGGATGAAGTGGGCCGGACAGTCGCGCCACCGCATCTCACCAACTGATCCCCAAGGCCAGGGATCCGTAGGTGTCAATCGACGGCTGCAGGTTGTACTCCTTGCTCCGGACCACCTGCATCAGGGTCACGGAGAGCGCCCGGTAACCGATGGCGGCCCCGCCCTTGAACTCCCCGATCACCGGCCTTTTGTCCACGCTGTGGCTGTCGTGGTAGAGGTTGCCGTCGAGGAGCATGTTCCAGCCGACGACGCGGCCCTCGACCGTCGCGAACAGCTGGAAGGACCAGTGGGAGGTCTCCTCGCCCGTGCGCCCGCCGATCGCCGGCATCAGGTCGCCGATGTTCCGGTGGCCGAAGTTCTCGGGGAGGTTCCAACCCAACCGGTACTGGGCGCCCACCGCGGCCAGGGTGAACACCGTGCCCGCCGAGACGCCGTAGTGCGGCAGCAGCTGGGATTCCCAGCCGCCCGGCGTTCCGGAGGACAGCCGGAGCACCCGCGCGTACTTCAGGTTCACCGCCGGTTCGTTCTCCAGCTGGTTGCCCCAGCCCAGCGCCTCCTGGAAGTTGCGCATGCGGTGGACCGTGTTCTGCGCCTGTTCCGCGCCGGAACCGGGACCGATGATCCCCAGGTCCAGGGTCCAGGTGTCCTGCGAGGCCACCCCGCCGCGACCCACCGGCCCGCGCCGCGCCAGATGCCAGGAAGTGTACAGGTAGCCGGCATACGGACGGTCGTTCGGGATGAGCGCCGTCTGAACGATGTCGTCCGGCGTGTAGATGTTCTGGCCGAGGCTCGCCCCCCAGCGGGATGGTCCGTCGCCCTGCCCCATCGAGGGAAGCCAGGTGGCGAGACGGTCGACGCGGCTGCCGTCTCCTTCCGGATGTTCCCCAAGGAAGTGCGAGAAGAGCGTGCCGTGCGTGTAGTGCCGGTCGGTGTTGACCACGAGGTCGTTTTCCAGCCAGCCGGCGCTCCAGGCACGCAGGAGACTCTCGGCGCGGAGCGTGACCATCGAGGCGGCCGCGGCCGCCAACCAGAAGGGCTTCATCAATTCGCCCAGCCTAGGAGGTCCACCCGGGGCGTCAACGCGACGACAGCACCGGATCCGGCGGCCTCACGGCGCCGGCGCGGACGCCACCTTCCTCAAATCGAGGCACACCATCCGTCGTTCGTTGCGCAGGAACAGGCGTCCGTCCGAAAGCACGGGTCCCGCCCAACAGGGATAGGACATCGACGGCACCTGCCAGCGGCCGAGTTCCTCGCAGCGCTCGGCGCCGGGTCGGAAGATGCCGAACAGTCCCCCCTCCCCCAGCGCGTACAGAAGCCCGTCGGCCAGAAGGAGTGAGCCGCGTCCGAACACGGGAGGCTGTTCCGCGCTGTGCGGCGGCCATCGTTCGGGCCGTTCCCACTTCACCGCGCCGGTCCCGTACTCCACGCAGCGCATCACCGCGTCCGGCTCGTTCCGTCCGCTGAATCCGTACAGGTGCTCCCCGACCCGGATCGGCTGGCTCCAGTGCATCTCCAGCCCCAAGCCCTTCCAAACCTCCGTGAAGTTCGTCGCGCCGGCACCGCCCCGCAGCAGCACCGAACCGGACCGGTAGTACGCACTGGAGATCAGGACATCGTCGCCGGCCACCACCGGCGTCATCGCGTTCACCGACTCGTCCACCCTCGCCCGGAACCACCGGCTGAACAGCGGTGTGCCGTCCACGGGATCCAAGACGACCAGGCCTTGCCGCGTGACGGCGTGGACCACCCGTTTGCCGCCGACAGTCGCCGGGATCAGGGAGGCGTAGCTGGCGGTCTTCTCCCAGGGCTTCCACTGGACCTTCTGGTCGCCGGGCCAACCCAACATCGGCTGGCCGGTCCAGTTCCTCGAACCCACCGACTGCCACAGGGTCTTGCCGTCCTTGGGATCGAAGGCCACGACGGTCGAATCCGGCTGCCCGCCGACCATCACCAGCAACCGGCCGCCTTCCATCAGGGGCGTGCTGCCGACGCCGAAGAAGGCTTCGGGAACCTGGAACTCCTCCGCCGTCCGGCGCTGCCAGACCTGGCGTCCGTCGGCGGCGTCCACACACGTGAGCAACCCCTCGGCCCCGAACGTGTAGACGCGCCCCCCCTCGACCAGCGGTGCGCAGCGGGGCCCGTCGTTGTAGCCATAGGGATCCCGATACCGGGTCGGCTGGGAGTGTTTCCAAAGCGGCTTCGCCGTGACGGCGTCCCAGGCCTCCAGCAATTCCTCGGTCCCCAACCGGTGGAAGAGGAACACCCTGCCGCCCGCGACCGACGGCGAGGCGTAGCCGGTTCCGACCGCCTTGTCCCACAGGACGGTCGGTCCGCCCGCCGGAATCCGATCCAGCAGATTCGTCTCCGGGCTCGAGGCGTCCATGCGCAGCCCGAGGAAGCGCGGCCAGTCCGCCGCCGAGACGGACACGGCGGCGAAAGTGCCGAGAAGCCAACTGAACCCCGGGAAACGCATGGCCGCTTCATCGCCGAAACCGGGCAAAGAGCAAGTGTGGGTTGTTCGTTGCCAGTTGCCAGTTGCCAGTTGCCAGTTGCCAGTTGCCAGTAGTCCGTGGGTCGCGGACTGCTCGAGGTCTGCGGTGGGTTCCAATCCCGAGGACAGGAGCCTTGACACCGGAGAC
>CAIYXO010000135.1 GCA_903930165.1 uncultured Verrucomicrobiota bacterium
GCGGTGGCCCGCAGGTTTGGGGGACTCTGGGTCCTTGCTCATGAACCTAGATAACCCTGCTCCTCGCCAAGGGCCGAAGCAAGTTGGCCTGACCGGAGTTTTCCGGGGGCTGGCGACGGTTTGGGACTGGCCGCGTCCACACTCTTCCAGTAGGTCGGAGACATGTCCCGCTTTCGTACCGTCGAGATCTCCGAACCGCCTGCGGACTTCGAGGGGCTGCGCTTCGTCACCGTGCATAGCGCCGCCCTGCGGGGGCGCGGCGACATCACCGTCTGGAGCCCGGGACCACCACCCGACCGGTCCGCCCTGCCCCTCGTGGTCCTGCTGCATGGCGTCTACGGAAGCCACTGGGCTTGGGCCTTGAAGGGCGCCGCCCATCGCACGGCGGCACGGCTGATCGCGTCGGGAAGCATTCCCCCGATGGTCCTCGCGATGCCTTCCGACGGCCTTTCCGGCGACGGCACCGCCTACCTGGACACGCCGCAAGCCGACTACGAATCGTGGATCCTGGACGATGTGCCTGCCGCAGCGGCCGAGGTGGAGTCCCGCGTGGATCCAGCCGCGCCGTTCCTGCTCGCGGGGCTCTCGATGGGCGGATTCGGCACCTTGCGGCTGGGCGGGCGTCATCCGGAAAGGTTCCTGGGGCTTTCGGCGCACTCCGCCGTGGTTTCGTTGGACGACCTCAGCCCGTTCCTCGGCTCCGCACCGCAGTGGCCCGTGGGCGTGGAGGATCCGGACGCCGCCGTCCTGTTGTCCGGCCGAAGCGATGGATTGCCGCCGCTCCGCTTCGACTGCGGTCTCGAGGATCCGCTCCTCGAGGCCAACCGCGCGCTGCACCAACGGCTGGAGAAGGCCGGGGTTCCGCATCGGTACGAGGAGTTCGAAGGCGGCCACACCTGGCCGTATTGGGAACGCCACTTGGCCGACACCCTGCGGTTCTTCGGCGGCATCCTTGCGGCCCGTCGGACGGAAGGCCGCTGCGGGCATTGAATCCCGGGGTCGGCTCCGCTATCCCACACCTCCACGAAATGAGCGAAGTCCTCGTCATCGGCCACCGGAACCCGGACACCGACGCCATCTGCTCGGCGATCGCGTACGCCGAGTTCAAGCGCCGGACCGGCATGCACGACGTGGTCGCGGCCCGTTGCGGCGACTGCAACGACCGCACGGATTTCGTGCTGCGGACCTTCGGCGTCCCACCACCCCGCTTTGTCGCCGACGTCTCCCCACAGGTCCGGGACGTGATGGCGACCAACGTCGTCTCCGTGCCGCCACGTACCAGCATGTTCGAGGCGCTGTCGGTCATGGACCAGCGCAACATCCGGGTGCTTCCCGTGGTGGACCCCGATCGCCGATGCAAGGGGCTCCTGTCGGTCTTCAAGGCGAGCAAGTTCTTCTTCCCCTCGCCCAACAGGATCTTCGATTCGCGGCGCATCGTCGCCTCGGTCCGGGGACTCAACCGCACCTTGGGCGGCAAGATGATCTGCGCCTTCGACCCCGACGCGGAAGAGGACCTCGTGCTCATGGTCGGCGCCATGAAACCCAGCTCGTTCACGGCCCGGCTCGGCACCTACCACGCCGAGAAGCTGGTGGTGGTCGTCGGCGATCGCGAGGACATCCAGCGCACCGCGATCCAGGGCCGCGTCCGGATCCTGGTGGTGACGGGCGGCCTCGACGTCTCCGAGGAGATCCATTCGATGGCGCGCAAGAACGAGGTGACCGTGCTGCTCTCCCCGCACGACTCCGCGACCACCGCGATGCTCTGTCGGGCGGCCATTCCCGTGGAACGCCTCCTGCGGGAGGATTTCCTCACCTTCAAGGCGGATGAACGCCTGGAAGTCGCCCAGCGGATCGCCGCGCCCTCCCAGTTCCAGGCGTTCCCGATCCTCGGGGAGGACGGCCGGATCGTCGGGATGCTTTCCAAGTCGGACTTCCTCAAGAAGGTCGAACGGCGCCTGATCCTCGTCGACCACAACGAGCTGAGCCAGGCGGTCCTCGGGGCGGAACAGGTCGAGATCATCGAGGTCATCGACCACCATCGCATCGGCGCCTTCACCACCCACCAGCCCATCCTGTTCCGCAACGAGCCGGTCGGATCCACCAGCACCATCGTGGCCGACTGCTTCTTCCGTCAGGGCGTCGAGCTTCCCAAGTCCATCGCCGGCCTGCTCCTCGCAGGGCTTGTGTCCGACACCCTGAACCTGACCTCGCCGACCACCACCTCGCGCGATGCCGAGGTCCTCGCCCGGCTCGAGAAGATCGCCGACGTCGATGCGCGGAGCTTCACGGAGAAGCTTTTCAGCTCGGGCTCGGTGCTCACCTCGAAACCCGCGGCCCAGGCGATCACGACCGACTGCAAGGAATACACCGAGCGGGGACACCGCTTCTCCGTGGCGCAGATCGAGGAGGTGGGATTCGAGCAGTTCGAACGGCGCAAGGCCGAGGTGGCCAAGGCGTTGGAGGAGTACCGGACCGGGAACGGCTATCTCTTCTCGGCCCTGCTCGTCACCGACGTCGTGGTCCAGAACTCCATGTTGCTGGTCGCGGGTCCGTCGAAGTTCCTCGATACCATCGAGTATCCCGAGCCCGAGACGGGCATCTTCTCCATGGTCGGCGTGGTCTCCCGCAAGAAGCAGCTCCTGCCGTTCCTGACCGACTGCATCAGCCACATGACCTGATCCCGGACGTTGTCGCCGGATCAGGCCTTCAGATTCAGCCTCCGGGCGACCTCGGACAACGTCAGCCCGGTGATGAGCACCGTCTTGTGAGCCTGGGTGGGGCCCCGGACCAGACGGACCTCCCGGCGTGGAACTTCCAGCGACTCGGCAACGAACTCCGTCACCGCGGCGTTGGCGGCGGAATCGACCGGCGGCGCCGTGACCCGCAACCGCAGCTCGGAACCCGTCATGCCCGCCCATTCCGTGCGGGAAGCCCTGGGAACGACCTTGAGGGAAAGCAGCACACCTTCCCGGGATTCCCGGAGACAGGGGCTCATAGCGGAAGACGCTGGAACAGCCTCGGGATGGCGCCTTCGAGGAAATAGGCGACCGCCCAGAAGGCGGCGGCTGCGACGACCGGCGCGAAATCCAGTGCCCCGAGCCTCAGCGGAAGCCAGCGTAGCCAGGCGGAAAGCCGTCCGCCGGTGGCATGGGCGTAGTCCCAGAACGGCGAGGTGCCGAGATACACGTGGTCGAGCAGGAAACGCAGCAGGCACGCAGTGGCCAGCGGCCATTTGAGCGCCGGAAGGATCCCTGCGGCGACCACCAGCATCTGCTGGAGACGATGGGCTTCCGAACGGATCGGCGGCAGCAGTCCGACCGACGCCAGCCATCCCGAGATCGAGACCCAGACCACCGCCATCGCCGCCAGGGCCGGAAGGGGCGAGAAGAACACGGGCCACCGGGAGAACCACCCCAGCTCCGCACGGATGCTTCGGGTGAGCGGATCGGGTTCGGGTTCGTTGCGCCGAAGGGAACCGAAGACCCCGAGAATCAGGTAGACCACCACCACGAACTCCAGCCAACTCAGCACGGAGTAGGCGAGGATGCGTCCAAACAGGTCGCTGCGGAAGGTCACCGCCACCGCGCCCGGGGACCAGATCGCGGCCTCGGCGAACTGGCCGGGAAACTCATGGTGGAGCAACGCGCGGCCGCCCAGGAGGGCCACCATTCCGGGAAGGGCCAGCCTGGAACGCCCCGCCCGACGACCTGCCGGCCGAAGGTTGCTGGCGAGTGTCAAGGCGGGACGGGAGGAGACCGGCAACGCGCCGAATCCCCTCCATCCCAGCCACAACAGCAGGCCGGCCAGGTTGACCATCCAGTCGAGCCACTTCATTGGAGGTCCGCCCGGTATGGTGCCAGAAGCCGACGACGACTACATCATGCGCAACAGCGTGTCCGCCATCTCGCTCGGGGTCGCGGCGACTCCGATCCCGGCGGCGCGGAACGCGTCGAACTTGGCCTGCGCGGTCCCCTTGCCTCCGCTGACGATGGCGCCGGCGTGGCCCATGCGGCGTCCCGGGGGAGCCGTGGCGCCCGCGATGAAGCCGGCAACCGGCTTCGTGCCGTTCTTCGCGATCCACTCAGCGGCCTCTTCCTCCGCGGAGCCACCGATCTCGCCGATCATGATGATTCCGTGGGTGTCCGGATCGGCCATGAACATCTGGATCACGTCCAGGTGCGAGGTCCCGTTCACGGGGTCACCGCCGATGCCGACGCAGGTCGACTGGCCGACGCCGCGGCTGGTCAACTGGTAGACCGCCTCGTAGGTCAACGTGCCCGAGCGGCTGACCACGCCGATGTGGCCCTTCTTGTGGATGTAGCCGGGCGCGATGCCAATCCGGCATCCACCGTGGGAATCCTTGCCTTCGCCCGGGGTCACCAGGCCGGGGCAGTTCGGCCCGATCAAGCGGGTGGCACGGCCCTGCATGGACCGCTTCACGCGGACCATGTCGTTCACCGGGATGCCCTCGGTGATGGCCACGACGAGTTCAAGCCCGGCGTCGACACCCTCGAGGATGGCGTCGGCGGCGAAGGGCGGCGGCACGAAGACCGCGCTGGTGGTGGCCCCGGTCGCCTTCACGGCGTCGGCAACGGTGTCGAAGATCGGGACCTTGACGCCCTTGTGTTCGAAAACCTGGCCGCCCTTGCCCGGGGTGACACCGGCCACCACCTGGCTGCCGTAGTCGATGGACAACTGGGCGTGACGGGCACCGAACGAGCCGGTGATCCCCTGGACGAGAACCTTGGTCTGCGGAGTGACGAGAATGGACATGTCGGAATTGGGTCTGAGGTTTCGTTCAGGTTCAGGCGGCGACCGCGGCGACGACCTTGCGGGCCGCGTCGGCCATGGTGTCTCCGCTGATGATGGTGAGTCCCGACGCCGCGAGCGTGGCCTTGCGGGGGGGCAACGGGTCTTACCGTGGGGTCTGATGGGGCGGCCGCC
>CAIYXO010000136.1 GCA_903930165.1 uncultured Verrucomicrobiota bacterium
CACATGCCGCGACGGGGCGTTTTTTATTTTCCGATGTTCTCTGGTCCGAACGAGTTTGGTAGGAGTAGATCAAACGGGTAGCGATTGATGCGTAGGATCTCGAGCCGCTCGTCTCGGATCGATCCAATCGTATGGAATGCTGAGATGAGCGCCTCTTGCCGCTGGTCTAAGACTGGATCGAAATGGCTTCGTGGGGCGCATCCCATGGGCGAATCCACCCCGATACCTCCTCGCCGGGGGAATCTCCCCAGGCTTCCTGCACATTTCTACCGAGGGCGCAGTTCCGTCTTCTGGACCTTCACGTTGCAGGATCGGGCCACGGGATGGCTGACGCCGGAGTTCCATCGGATTTTTCGGGAGCAGTTGATGCATGCGCTTCACCGGCAACCCTGCATTTGTCCGGTCTATTGTCTGATGCCGGATCATCTTCATCTGGTCCTGGTTGGACTCGCAGCCAGGACGCAGCAATTGACGGCGATCCAGTATCTCCGGGGACGCTTGGGCAGTCGGTTGGCGCCACTCCGTCTCCAGTCACAGGCCTACGACCATGTGCTTCGGCCGGACGAGAAGTTTCCCGAGCGGTTCTCCGCGATCTGCGGGTACATCCGGGACAATCCGGTTCGCAAGGGGTGGATCGGTGTGTGGTCGGATTGGCCCTACACCGATTCGTTGGCTTTGGGGTACGGCGACATGGATTCTCGGGCGCCGGACTTTTGGCTGCGTTACTTCCGGGTCTTGGAAACGGAGGTGGAGCGATATGGAAGGTTGGAGGCCCAGGAGCGGGAATGGATCGAACCGGGAACCGCGGGGTATCTTCGTTGAGAGGGAGATCTGAGACCGCGGCCATGGCGGCCGCGGCCACTTGGGTAGCCGTGCCCGCCCGGGCACGGACTGGAGCCGATGGGGCTGGGATGCGGGGATCGGGGACCGCGGCCATGGCGGCCGCGGCTACCCGGGAGGGGCAATCCCGGGATTCTGCTGCTTGTCGGCGGCGGCAGGCCTTTCCAGACTCGGCCCCCAGCCGACATGAAACGTCTCGTCCTTCCGATCCTCCTCGCGGCGGCGCTGCTTCCGTCCCTGCGAGCGCAGCAGCGGGGCATGGCGGTGGAGCCCCTGGACGACTTGGTTCGCGGCACCAACGCGATTTCTGCGGGCGGTTCCTCCGGCCTGTTCGTCGGGGTCGGCGCCTTCGACGCGGGTTCGAACCTCGGGGTGTTGAAATACGCGCCGGACGACGCGGTGGCTTTGGCGCACCTGTTCACGCTGGAACTGAAGCTGATCCCTGTGGACCGGGCGCGGGTGGCGTTGTCCGGGACCCCGCGTTCCCAGCGCGGGAACCAGCAGTTGGCCGCGCTCAAGGCGGCGGGTGTGCGCTTCGTCGGCGCCGACAAGAACGCCCTGCTCGGAGCGTTGCGCCAGATCCGGGCCGACGCCTCGCAGGAGGACGGCGTGATCGTGGTCTCCGTGGCCACCCACGGATTCGAGGACGGCGGCGGGCAGTACCTGATGCCCTCGAACGGCCTGCGGGAGGAGGCGGCGACGACCGGCATCCCGCTGAACCTGGTGAAGCAGCGTCTGCAGGAAGCCTCGGCCCGGAAACGGATCCTCCTGCTCGACGCGTGCCGCGAGGCGGTCGAGGGCGGCACCCGCGGGGCGGAGACCGCGACCGCGGGACTGCAGGAGAGCTTCCGCAAGGCCGAGGGCTTCGCGGTGCTCGGCTCGTGCAGCGCCAAGCAGCTGAGCTGGGAATCCGACGACCTCCAGCAGGGCGTCTTCACCCACCATTTCATCCAGGCGCTGAAGGGCGGCGTCGGCGGGAGCCCGTCGGACGGCCTGATCCGGCTGGGCGACGTCGCGCAATGGGTGGCGGTGGAGACGGCGAAGTGGGCGAGGGTGAACCGGAACGTGGCCCAGGAACCCTGGACGGAAGGGGAGATCGCGCGGCAGATCCCGTTGGCGGTGGACACCCGGACCGTGCAGCGGTTGGCCGCGGTTCAGGCCGCCGCGGAGGAGCGTGCCCGCGTGGCGAGGGAGCAGGTCGCGCAGTCCGAGAAGCGCCGACGTGAAGCCGTGAAGCGCGTCCGCAACGCGCAGGCCGACCACGAGAAGGAGTTTCCCCGCCCGATGCTCGACGCCGTGGAGAAGGCGCTCGGCGGTACCGAGCCGGCCAAGGTCGAAGAGGTCGTCCGGCGCATCGAACGGCACTTCGCCAAGGCCGCCGTCGAGGCCGACGATGTGGTGGACTTCCTGAACTGGTGGAAGCCCCGTCAAAAACTCGAGGAGACCCATGCGCTCCTCGATTCGCTTCTGATTCCCACCGACCGGGTGGCCCGTCGCGACGAACCCGAGTCGACCGCTGGGAAGCCGCCGGCCGAACCCGAGCGGCGTCCGCCTGCTGC
>CAIYXO010000137.1 GCA_903930165.1 uncultured Verrucomicrobiota bacterium
CCGCATCGAGCCTTGCTGGCTGCGGAAGCCTCGACGAATAGGGCGTGTCATCTGTGAATACCCCAACCAGTTGCTTGAACAGTCCGTTATCCAAGCCAGCGACCCCGAATTTCTCGTAGTTTGGATTACCGTCCACTTCATTCCCTATTCCGGCCGGCCCAACCGACCACTGCAACAAAGGGTCTGGATCAGAGTGCCAAAGACCCGTAGCCACGAGAGAAAGAGATCTGCGGCCATTGACTTGCAAAAAAGGCGGACGAGTTACTGACTCATTCAGATCTCCCGAGGCATAGTAGTTCGTGACACCAAGATCTCCAGATGAGTATGAGCCCGTAGGCACGCCAGCAAAATATGCACATGCACTGGCTGGCACACTGATCGACTCCGCGTCTGCTGACTGAGACGCCAAGGCAATCGCCACAGCAACGGTCGTAATCGCGTTAAATCGGACTCGGGTCGCAAATAGCATCGAAAGACTCCTTGCGTAGTTGGGCAACACATGTCGTGGCCTACACCGTTGCAACTTCCGTGCCAAAACGCTGAACCTGCGAATACGCTGGTTTTTCGGTCGTTTCTACTGACGCCACTAAGGCGGAAGTCGCTTCCCCCCGACACGATGGTGATCCAATCCCCGGGATGGTGGGACTGGAGTGGCTCCCTGCACCGTAGGCGTGGCCCACGACCTGGACCCTCCCCGCCGCTCACTCCCGCCAGCCGCTTACCATCACCAGCCCGACTCAGCGGCGTGATCGAGTCGACAGCCGGAGCGTCTTAGCCGCCCAGACCGTCGCCCCCGTGGCTGCCCCTGCAACCGACCGGATTGATAGCCTGCGGCAGTGTGCTTCCGGGCGATACCTATCGGCTGATTTGGCGGGTGTGGATTCGCGGCCGGAGAGTGGCACTGGTGGTTGTGGGCGGAGGGCGATCCAGGAACCGGCGGCCCGTTGACGCAACAATCTCCGCCGCTCAGGACCGAACGAACCACTCGTCGTTCCATTCCCCTGCCATACAGCGAGCCACGACAAACGTGCCGGGCACCCAGTCTCGGGTCCACTCAAGGTAGACCGAGTAGCCGAGGCTCTGGCTTGGCGGAGTAGCGAACGCACCGAGCCATGCCCGGTCGTGACTTGTGGCCCGCCTGATGGACTGCTTCGCAGCCTTGGGATGCCTCACCTTCCACTCGATCACAGCGAGTGGCGTGTTGACGGGCTTCAGGTGGCTGTTCCAGCAGGTGCTGAACTTATCTCGCCAGATCACCACGTCCTTATTGGCAGTGAGTTTGGTGCCGACGGTCTTGGGCTGGCCTACCGCCATCTCGATCGAGATCTGGGCGGGATCCCTCACCAAGTACTGCCCCGTCGAGCATGCCGGCAGCAGGTGCCCCATGACGAACCGGTTGACGCAGTCACGTTCCTTGCCGAACCACTTACCGCGGGACTTCATGAGCCCTGCATGGAAGTCGGTAAAAGCCCGTTCCAGCATCGCGTCGAGGTCAGCACCAACTTTCTTGGCGGTCATTGAGCAACTCTCCGTCAGGTTTCGTCGTTCGGGTAATCAACCTCCTCGAACTCCTCGTCGTCCTCCCACGGCCAGAAGAACATCTGAACCTGCCGGAGGATCACCACGTCCTCGTCTTCATTGATGTCGATCTGGAACTGCGGCATCGGTCCGGCTTCCTCGCGTTGAAATGACAACAAAGACAGCACGCCAGAAGCCAGAGCATACCCCACCCCCCATCCACAGGAATCACATGTCCACTGCAATCACCACGTCCCACGACACCGGCCAGCACACCGCGAGCCGGACCATAACCCAACCGACCAACACGAACTCCCCGACAACCCAACTCGAACGCTCCGCAGCCCAGAGACTACGCACCACGATGGCCGCCGTGAAACTGTCCTTCACGTGGCTCGGTGTCCGAAAGACCCTCGCCCCGGAACAACGCACGACGGCAGCCCGAGCGTTCCATGCCGACCGGGAACTGCTCTCGGCCAGCAAACTCATTCTCGACACCAAGAACCCCGCCTACCGTGCCGTGGCTTCCGTCAGGTCCGAGGCATCTTCCTACTGGCGGACGGTCACGCTGCCGTTCCCCGAGGCTGGCATTCGGCTCCTTCCGCAGAACTCCCTCGGCATGTTCGCCAGCACGATGCAGACGTACCGGGAAAGGCTGCAAGAGGCCGCCCGTGAACTCGCCGCCCAGTACGACCAGATCAAATCAGAAGCAGAACGCAGACTCGGCACGCTCTTCAACGCCAGCGACTACCCCGCCACCCTCGAGGGCCTCTTCGACATGGAATGGAGCGTGGTGCCGATCGAGCCGCCGCAGTACCTCGTAGCGTTGAGCCCCGAGGTCTACCAGGCGGAGCAAGCCCGGGTCCGAGAACGCTTTGAGTCAGCCGTGGCCCTGACAGAGCAGGCATTCGCCACGGAGTTGCAGCGTCTTACGGCCCACCTGGCTGAACGCCTTACTGGGCTTCATGACGGCCAGCCCAAGGTCTTCCGGGATTCAGCCGTCGAGAATCTCCGGGACTTCTTTGATCGGTTTCGGCAGTTGAACATCAGGTCTAGTTCCGACTTGGATGCCCTCGTCGAACAGGCCCAGCAGGTCATCTCGGGCATCGAGCCGCAGCAGCTTCGGGATTCGGTCAGGCTCCGGTCCATGGTGGCCAACGACTTCGGTCGAATCGAGGCTGCCGTCGGCGACCTGCTCATCGACAGGCCCAGGCGGAACATCCTGCGGCGTGGCCAGATAGGCGGTGCAGCGTGACCGCTGAGATGGATCTGATCGTGGCCGAGACTGGCGACGCGAGGTGTATCTACGGCGAGGAGCTGGACCTGCATACGCTCGGGCACCTGACCATCACCCGAGCAAGCCACGTCGAGCCTGACTCCCAAGGACGTTGGCTTGCCGACATGGGGCCGTCAGGTGGGCCTGTATTGGGGCCGTTC
>CAIYXO010000138.1 GCA_903930165.1 uncultured Verrucomicrobiota bacterium
GAGCGCGATCATCGAGAGGAGCATCACCACCACGAGCACGCCCAGGCGGACGAACGCCCGCGAATCCGGTTGTCGGCGCTCCCGGTTCATGGAGTCGGAGTCTCCGGGAAGAGCCCGGCGTCGGCCTCCGCCGCGGCGGGACGGCCGGAGGCAGTGGGGATGGCGACGACGCGGCGGTAGACCTCGAAGGGATATTCCTCCGGAGGCATCTGCTCGTCGGCGTTGCCGGCGACGAAGTCCTGTTCGGGCGACGGCTCGAGTCCGAGGGAGATCTCGACGCCGAGCGGCGGGGACGTCCGCTCCCAGGAGTCGCTCCAGCCCGAGCCGTCGAAGTAGCGGAACCGGAGGTGTCGGATGGTCTCGGTGAGGGGTGGCGCGGAAGCGTTGACGGCGAGGTTGGTGGAGAGGTTCTCGGGATCGGCGACGAGAAGGGTGGAGACGGCGGCCTTGCGGGTGTGGGCGCGTTCCTCGCGCAGGATGCCCGGGGCGTTGGTTTCGGAGGAGAGGCTGTAGACGACCTCGAGCAGGTCCGTTTCCGCGGCGGCGACCCTTCCGAGGGAGCCGCCGCGCCAGGAGGTTCGCGAAGGCACCGCGACACGGACGATCCTCAGCGAATGGGAATCGCCCTGGAGCAGGCGGGCGCCCTCGCCGGCCGACGCGGGCAGCGTGCGGAGCTCGGAGGCGATGCGGTCCATCACCAGTCGTACCGCGGAGAGTTCCTCGGTCCGTCCGAGGATGTCGCCGCGCAACGTGGCCGCCTGTCGGTAGAACAGCAGGACCGCGGTGAGGAGGCCGACGGCGATGACGATGGCGAGGACGACTTCCAATAACGTGAACGCGGCCCGGGCGATGCGGGCCTTCCGGATTTGGGCGACCGGGTTCACGGCGTGTCCTCCAGGGGTGGGGTCGGCGAGGAGGCGGCCGGGTCCGCCGGGGAGTTGGTCGATGAAAAGGAGCCGCCGGGCAACTGGATCACCTGGGCGAGACGGCGGACGGGGTTGCCGGACTCGTGGCGGACGATGATCTCGAACGGTGCACCGGGAAGGTCGCCCGCGGGCGGAACGATCTGCCAGGTCCAGTTGGTGAAGGGCGGCTCGAAGGGCGCCGGGCCCGGGACCGCTGCGGAACGGCTGCCCATCTCCAGTTCGGCGACGACGGAGGCGGCAAGGTTGTCGGCGTGGACGCCTAGGCGCAGGCGCTCGATGGAATCGGCGGAGGACGAGAGCGCGGATCCGACGACGGCGGCGGCAGCGACGAAGAGGACGAGGGCTAGGATGACCTCCAGCAGGACGGCGCCGCCTTCGCGTGGGGCCTGCGGGTTGCGGAGGCGCATGTTCGCGGCGCTCCGGTTCGGGCCGGGCCGGGCCTAGGGCCGGCGCTGCGGCGCGGTTGCGGGCGCCGGTGAGGGCGCCGGGTTGACGGGTGCGACGACTGCAGCGCCGTTGGCGGCCGCGGAATCGCGCCATTCGCGGCGGGTCGTGCCGGTGACACCCTGGACCCGTACCGCGACCTCGCGGACATCCTCGACGTCCCGAGAGGCGAGCACGATCGTGGCACCGTCGCAGGAGCCGTCCGGATAGAAGGTGATCGCCGAGGGCTTCATCGGATCGGAGGCCGGATCCATGGAGCCGGCGGACTGGCCCGGAGACGGGGAGGACTCCTCGGACAATGCCGTGGTGTTGGCCGAGGCGTTGGCGTTGCCGCCGGAACCCAGGGATGTGGAGGAATCGTCCCGGGAGGCAGACGGGCGGGTGTCGGCGGATTCCTTCTCGACGGCGCGGACCTCGACGAGGTCGGTGACGTCGGACATCTCGCCCGAGAGCGAGGCGATCGGCTCGAAGACACCCGGGGCGTGAACGGGATCCGCTTCCCATTCGATTCGAAGCGGCAGCGAGCCCGAATCCGACGTGGTCAGCCCGGAGCCGGAAGCCGCCGTGGCGCTGGCGCCTCCGCTTTCGAGGGAGGACGAGGCGGCAGGGCCTGTGGCGGCAGTCGCGGACGGAGTCGGAGCGAGCACCACCTGGACCTTGTGGCCGGTGCTGGCGGCGTGGGCGCGGGCGAACCGCAGGGCGGTCTCGACCCGCTCCACGCCCTCGTCGAGCTGGGCGTTGCGGCGGAGGCTGGCGAAGCCGAACGACACGGCGCCGATGAGGCCGGCCAGCAGCGTGACCGCGAGCAGCAGCTCCACCAGGGTGAAGCCGTTGCCACGGGGGCTGCGGAGGGCGTTTCGGATGCGCATCTGTCGGTCGATCGTGGGCCGGAACGTCACTTCGCCGGGGCGGAAGCGCCGGAAGCGCCGGAAGTGTCGGACTCGGTGGCCATCTTTATGTCGTCGTCGGTGTCCGGTTGGCCGTCGGGGCCGACCGAGAAGAGCTTGTAGGGCAGCGCGGACTTCGCGCCGTCCGAGGCCTGCGAGCGGTCCACCACTTCGTAGCGGAGGGCGAAGCCCCAGGGATCGTCGAGCCGGGTGCCCGGCTTGAGGTAGGGTCCCTGCCACTTCTCGCCCTGGCGCTCGTTCTCGAAGGTCGGCTTGGACAGCAGGGCGTTGAGCCCGCCTTCCTGCTCGGTCGGGTAGTGGCCGAGGTTGAGGCGGTAGGTGTCGAGGGCCGTTGAGACGTTGCTGAGCATCAGCCGCGTCGTGTTCTTCTCGGCGCCTTCCTGCTGCGGGAGCACGAACACCACGAGGGCGCCGGCGAGCAGCAGGATGATGACGATGACGAGCAGGATCTCGATCAGCGTGAAGCCTGCCTGCGAGCGGCGGCCGGCGGGGGCGGAGGGGCGAATCTGAATTCTCATGACGGGAGACCGGAACTGTAGCGGGTTTGGACGACCCGCGCCTAGCGACAATTCAATGGAGATGAAGTTCCCGGAA
Organism: uncultured Verrucomicrobiota bacterium; assembly: GCA_903930165.1. GTDB lineage: Bacteria > Verrucomicrobiota > Verrucomicrobiia > Limisphaerales > UBA9464 > SXXZ01. The sequence continues at coordinate 2,873 of CAIYXO010000138.1, forward strand.
GGAAACTTCCACGGAGCCCGTGAACGCCCGTGAACCGCTGGGAATCAGTGTTTTCCGAGCGAACCGGCGAGCGTGAAGATGGGGAGGAGCAGACCGAGGGCGAGGAACCCGATGCCGGCGGCGACCAGACAAAGGATAACCGGCTCGATCAGGCGCACGGCCTGGTCCACCTGCTGGTTCGTCCGGCGCTCGACGGTGTTGGCGATCTGAAGGAGCACGGACTGCAGCTTGTTGGACTCCTCGGCGACGGTGATCATGGCCATGACCTGGTCCGGAAAGAGTCCACCGGCGGAAAGCGGCGCGGAGAGGGCCTTGCCCTCCCGGACGCTTTCGGCGGCGGCGGCGATCTGTTCGCCGAGGAGACGGGAACCGGTGGCGTCCTTGGCGATCTTCAGGGCGCCCAACATGGGCACGCCGTTGGCGAGCATGGTGCCGAGGATCCGGCAGAAGCGGGTGATCGCCAGCATCCTCAGGGCGGTGCCGACCACCGGTATCTTGAACTGGAGGATTTCGAGGGTCCTGCGGGTCGATTCCTTGCGCAGGGCGGAGACGAGGACGCCGACGACTGCGGCGATGGCGATCGCGACCGCGTACCAGTAGCTGCGCAGGAGGGTGCTGGCGCCGAACAGCAGGACCGTGGGAAGGGGCTTCTGGGCTCCGGCGAGCAGCGGCTCGAACTTCGGCACGAAGAAGATCAGGGCGCCGGCCATGACGGTCGCGCCGAGGGCGCTGAGGAGCGCCGGGTAGATCATGGCGCCCATGACCTTGGCCTTGAGCTCGTCGAGGCGTTCGAGGAACTCGGCCAGGCTCCGGAGCACGTCCTCGAGGAACGACGCGCGTTCGCCCGCCTGCACCATCGCGGTGTGCAGCGGCGGGAACACCTCGGGGTACTTGCGCAGGGCGTCGGTGAGCGTCTGACCGTCCGAGATGGCGGTCCGGACCTCCTTGAGGATCGACTTGAGGTTGGCGTTGACCGTGGAACGCACGAGCGAATCCAAGGCGCGCAGCATCGGGACGCCGGAGCCGATGAGGTCGGCGAGTTGCCCGTACATGAGTCCGACGTCGCGGGAGGAGACGCGCCGCCGTTTGCCGCCGGAGGCCTCCTCGGACCGGATGGAGACGGGGAACAGCTGGCGTTCCGCGAGCAGCCGCATGACCCCGGCCTCGCCGTCGGCCTCCAGTTGGCCGGTCACCTGGCGTCCGGCGCCGTTGAGGGCTGTGTAGCTGTATTTCGGCATGGCGGGCGGCTCAGATGGCGGTGCAGGTGAGGACCTCGTCCACGGTGGTCAGACCCTTGCGGACCTTGTCCCAGCCGTCCTCGCGCAGGAGCCGCAGCCCGGTGCGGCGTCCGGCCGCGATCAGGCGCGGGGCGGATTCGCGGGCGACGATCATCTGGGCGATCTCCTCGTCCACGGTGAGCAGCTCGTAGATCCCGTAGCGTCCGCGGTAGCCCGACTTGCGGCAGTTCTCGCAGCCCTCGCCGCGGTGGAGCTTCTCGCCCGGCGTGTAGGCGAAGTCCTTGGGAAGCTTGGCGACGTCGGGTTCGTAGGACGTCTTGCACTTCGGGCAGATGCGGCGGACGAGGCGCTGCGCCATGGCGCCGGCGAGGCTGCTGGCGATGAGGAACGGCTCGACGCCCATGTCGACGAGGCGCGTGGCGGCGGACGCGGCGTCGTTGGTGTGCAGGGTCGAGAGCACGAGGTGGCCGGTGAGCGAGGCCTGGATGGCCGCGCGGGCGGTCTCCACGTCGCGGATCTCGCCGATCATCACGACGTCGGGATCGTGGCGCAGGATCGCCCGGAGACCCGCCTCGAAGGTCATGCCGACCTTGTGGTCGACGGGGATCTGGTTGACGCCCTGGAGGTGGTATTCGACGGGATCCTCGACGGTGAGGACCTTGAGCGTGGGCCCGACGATCTCGTTGAGCGACGCGTAGAGCGTGGTGGTCTTGCCGGAGCCGGTGGGGCCGGTGACGAGCACGATGCCGTGAGGGCGTTCGATCAGGCCACGGAAGCGGCCGTACGTGTCGCCGTCCATGCCGAGCTGGGTCAACGTGAAGAGGACGTTGGCCTTGTCGAGCAGACGCATGACGACGCCCTCGCCGAAGAGCATGGGGATGACGGAGACGCGGACGTCGATCTGGCGTCCGCCGACGTTGAACTTGATGCGGCCGTCCTGTGGGACGCGGCGTTCGGCGATGTTGAGGTTCGCGAGGATCTTGATGCGCGAGATGATGGCCGCCTGGAAGCGGTTCATCTGCGGCGGCACCGAGGCCTCGTGCAGCACGCCGTCGATCCGGTAGCGGATCGACATGTGGTGTTCGTAGGGCTCGATGTGGATGTCGCTCGCGCGTTCCTGGACCGCCTCGATGATGATCTCGTTGACCAGCCGGATGACGGACGCCTCCTGGGCGGCCTCGAGCAGGTCGTCGCCGGCCTCGCCGCGGACGGGACCCGAGTCGTCGTCGTTGGCCGACAGCTCGTCCAGCGTGTCGCCGCCGAGGCCGTAGTGGGTCTTGATCAGCTTCTCCACGTCGTCGCGCGACGCGAGCACCGCCTCGACATTGAGGCCGGTCATCATCCGCACGTCGTCGAGCGCGTAGAGGTCGAACGGGTCGAAGGTGGCCACCCGGATCGAGTTCCCCTCCCGCGAGATGGGGACGATGCGCTTCCGGAAGACGGTCTTGGTGGGGAGGATCTGAAGGACGTCGGCCGCGATCTCCCACTCCGAGAGGTCCATCATGGGGATGTGGAGCTGCTCGGACATCAGGCGGAGCACCTGGCGTTCCTCGAGCAGGCCCAACTGGACCACGGCGCGGTCCAGGCGCAGTCCTTCCGTCGCCTGGAGGGCCTTGGCCTCGGCGATCTTGTCCTCGGGAAGGAGGCGTTGCTTCAGGAGCAGGTGTTCGAACGTCACTTTCGGGTCGGGTGGCGGTGTCCTTGTTGCCATGGGGAGGCCGCGAGGACAATGCCGGTTGCGGGACATCGACGTGCCGAGCGGTCCCGGGCTTCACGGGGATTCGGGCCGCCTGGCCCGGGCCACGGAAACGCTCGCCACCGGCCGCGGTCGGGCGGAGGGTTGCGACACCATCCGCCCCGTCCAAACCATGAGCACCGCGAAGTCCGAACGTCGCCCGTCCTGTGTCGCCCCCGCCTGGTGGGACTACACCACGATCCATCCCGACCTGGTCGCCGAGGCGGCCTCGTTGACGGCGCGCCAGGTGGAGAAGCTCTCCCGGCCGGGCTTCCGGGTCCATTTCCACGACACGCTCGAGGACTTCTACGTCGCCGAGGCGCTGGAGTACGTGTCCGCGTGGCGGGAGAGCACCGACGACAACCCGGTCGGCATCTGCGGCCCGATCGGTCCCACCGAGCAGCTGCCGCTGGTCGCGCGCATCGTGAATGCGCTTGGGCTGGACGTGCGCTCGGGACATTTCTGGGGAATGGACGAGTGGGTGGTGGACGGCGCCTCGGTGCCGCCGAGCCATCCGCTGTCCTTCGAGAAGGCGGACCGCGAACTCTGCTTCGACCGGATCGACCGGAAGAAGGTGATGCCCGACGCGCACCTGCATTTCCCGGCCGCCGACACGCGGGCGTACCGGGCCTCCTGGGAGTCCGGGGTGCGCTGCGCGGTGATGCAGGGCGGCCAGGGCGACGTGAAGCACTGGGCCTTCAACGACCCGTTCCGCCGGGCCGGAAAGCACCGCAACGCCCCGCCGACGCCGGAGGAGTACCTGAAGCTGCCCACGCGCGTGGTGGACCTGCATCCGCTGACCATCGCGCAGAACGCCCGGACCAGCGGCGGCGGCAACATCTCACTCGTGCCGACCCAGGCGGTGACGGTGGGGCCGGTCGAGACGTGGAAGGCGGACCGTGTGTCCATCTGGCATGCCGGGAACCACGACAACCCGTTCGGCCAGCGGCTGACCGCGTTGATGATCTCGAAGCGCATCGTGGACACCGCGGTCCCGATATCGCTGCTCGGGCTGCATCACGACGTCCACTTCCACTACTACCGTGGCGGCGTCGGCGACTGCGCGGTCGAGATGCATTGATGGCCAGATGGAACTCACGCCAAGACGCAAAGACGCCAATTCCTGCTCCGAGCTCCCTGCTCCCTGCTCTTGGGTCCTACCGCGCGAGGCGGAACCAGCGGGTCGCGGCGGTGTCGGTGATCCGGTATGGGGAAGCCACCGCGGAACCCGGGACGTCGGTCCAGGGGCCGGCAGGTGAATCGGCCTGCTGCAGGCGGAACGAGGAGCCGCTCCATTCGAGCACCGGCACCTCGCCGTCGCGGGCGATGCCGAGGTCGGGCGGCGCCAGCACCGGCGTCTCCAGGACGACACGGGCTCCGAAGGTGATGTCGGGACTGCGGGAGCTGGAGTTGTGGACCTCCACCGCCAGCACGTTCTCTCCCGCCACCAGGAGGCCGTCCACGGGGACGGTGAAGGTGTCGGCGCAGTCGGCGTTGCCGGAACAAGGGGTGCCTGTGGCCAATGTTGCCCGGAGGATCTCGGCCGGGGCCTCGGGCATGCGCACCCGGCGCAGTTCGCGGCCGTTGAGGTGGAACACCGCGCCGTCGTCGATGAAGGCCTCGATCGCGAGGGTGGCTCCGGCGGGCGCGGCGGCCACGTTGAACCGCGTGCGGAGGTAGTAGCTCACGAACGGCAGGCCGGAGGCGAAGTTGGGAACCAGTTCCCCGCCGAGGATCTCGCGGTCCAGGGTCGTTCCCGCGGAGCTGGTGTTCACCCACAGCACGCCGCGGTCGGGGCCGGTCCAGGCGGAGTCGACATAGCCGGGTGCCGTCCATCCCACGCCGTCGAGGTTGGCCGCGCTGTGCCGCCACGGCGCGTTGAGGGGAACCACCTCGAGCGTCTCGACGGTGCGGGTGGTGGTGAAGAATCGGACGTCGGATTCGTGTCGGGTTCCGTCGGACGCGGCCGTCGCGAGCACCCGGAAGTAGTACCCGGTGCCGGGGACGAGCCCGACGATTCGTACCGTGTGGTTGGTGGCGGGGGCGACGGACGCCTCGGTGAGCCTGTCCGGAGGATTGTTCGTGCCGTAGCCGACCTGGACGACGGCCGGAGTCGTGCTGGTGAACCGGATCGTCGCGGCGTCGTCGGCCGGTGTGACGGCGATGCCGTTCACGAATCCCGCGACGGGCTTCGCGAAGATGCCGAGGTGGCTTCCGACGGTTCGTTCGCGGCCGGAGTCGGCCACCGCGCTGGAGGCGTTGAGGCGCAGGGGCTGTCCAAGGCTGTCCTGCATCACCATCGTGGCGGAGCCGCCGCCGTCCATGTTCACGGCGTCGTGCGCGCCCGCGAGCAGCATCCAGGCGGCGGTCTCGTAGTCGTACGCGCCGATGCTGTGCGCCTGCCTGCCGTCGATGCAGATCAGGAAGAGGCGGGTGCCGTCCCGCGAGACGCCGAACGCGGTGCGCGGCTGGATCTCGTGGATGTTGCCGCCGCCGAGGTAGGCGCGGGAGACGTTCCGGCCGTCGACGAGGATCGGGTAGTCGCCGGAGACGGCGTGGAGCACTCCGTTGGTGGAGGCGGCGGGCCAGTTGGTGTGGACGATGCGGGCGGTGCGGTTGACGTCGAACAGCACGGAGGCCGACTCGGCCTGGTTGGCCGGAGAGACCGGGAATCCGTCGCTGATGGACAACCCGTCGAGCCGCATGGCGGTGCCCTCGGGCAGGTAGTAGTCCTGTGGCGAGAAGAAGTTGGCGTTCACCGCGACCTGAACGCCGTAGGCCTTCACGAACTGGCTCACCGTGCGGCCTGCCGTCTCGCGCTGGTTGGCGAGGTAGTTGGTGTGTGGAGGCGTCGGCAGCAGGCGGATGTCCGGGTCGGTGAGGTCGATGCGCAGGATGTGGGCGACCATCAGGTTGTTGAAGTCGCCGGACGACGTGCTGTTGGTGCCGGTGAGGCGGTCGATGCCCTTGAAGAGCGGGACCCATCCCGTGGTGACCGGCTCCGCGGAGAGCCGCAGGACCGCGAGGACCAACGACAGGAGGAGGATCCGGAGCCGGGGCTGCCGGGCGCTTGGGGAGTTCGGTGTCATGCGGGCGGGAATCGAATTCGGGCTAGCGGCCGCTGTAACGGTAGGCGTAGCCGGGAACCGGGTCGCGGGTGTACGCGGCGTTGAAGCCGTCGTGGTGGATGGGGATCAGCGCGGCGTGGCCGTCGACGAAGCCGACCACGCTTTCGGCGTCGTTGTAGAAGGGCGCGTTGCGGCGACCGGTCCGGCTGCGGTGCCACGATAGGGGCCCGTGTGCGGTCCACTCCATCACCTGGAGCGTCCGTGCGGGTTCGCGGATCTCGGAGAGGCGCCATCCGGCGATGTTGGGCACGCCCGGCAGCAGCACGCCATTGAAGGGATAGCTGCCGAAGTCGAAGCGGTCCGACTGGTGGAACGGCTTCGGGTCGGTGTAGCCGCGGTCGGCGGGGCAGGCGAACAGGGAATCCTGCGCCGAGGAGGCGCCGCGAAGCCCGGCGTAGGACTTCACCTGCTCCTTGTAGAACCACTGGAACTCACCGGGCGACTCGACCGGTCCGGGCAGGGTCTGGTCGTGCTCGGCGGCGAACTGGGCACAGGCGCGGTTCACCTCGCGCAGGTTGCCGAGGCAACGCTCCAGTCCCGCCTTCTCCCGGGCCATGGTGGCCGGGATCCAGGCCACGGCCGCGAGCACGGTCGACACGGCGACGGCGGCGAGCAGGTCGGTGCGCGTGAAGCCTTCCGTCTTCGCCCGCCTTGAGCCGGTGATCCTCATCGGGCAGTCTCCATGAAGGTTCCTTCGAGCAGCGACTTCGCATCCGCCCGACGGTAGAGCGTGTCGAAGGCGGGGCGTTCGCCGGACGGCTTCGCGGTGGTGGGAACCGGCGTTCGGGCGAGCACCGCGCCGTGGAGCAGGCCCATCCCGGCGATCCGGCGCAGGTCCATGACGGCGGGAATCGCGCCGGGACAGAAGGCGACGACCGAACCGTGGGGTCCGGAGCCGAGCGCGGCCTGCTGCTCCTCGGAAAGGAGCGCCGGTCCCAGGAACGAGACGACCAC
>CAIYXO010000139.1 GCA_903930165.1 uncultured Verrucomicrobiota bacterium
GGCTGGACGCCTCCTGACCCGGGAGCTGGTCTACACCGGCCTCACCCGGGCCCGGAGCTCGGTGACGATCTGGGCCCAGGAGGGAATCCTGGAACGGGCGGTGGCGACCCGTTCCAGGAGGGAGACCCGTCTGGGTGGGCTGCTCGCCTGAGCGACGTCCCCGCGACCCTTAGGCGGCCTGGAACAGCGTTCCGGCGCCTCGGCCGCCGGCGGCTTTCACGCCCCGGCCGTTGGCGGCGAGGTGGGTGGCGATCTTGAAGACCGTTTCCGCCGCGTCCGGATCCCCGATGCCGGCCGCGAGGGCGTCCGCGCTGAACGACTGGCCGGCGTTGGCGTGGAGATGGGACACGAGCTTCTGCTGGATCGAGAGCACCGCGGCCGCGGCCTTCTTGCCGGCCTCCACGCCGGGCTGGTGGTAGGCGTTGATGTTCACCAGCGTGGCGTACAGTCCTACGGCCCGTTCGAAGAGGGCGATGAGCATGCCCACGGAGAACGCCGAGACTTCGTTGACGGTGAGCGTGATGCTTTGGCGGCCGTTCTCGTACAGGGCGGTGCGGGTTCCGAGGAAGAAGCCGCTGAGGAAGTCGCCGCTGGTGGCACCCGGTTCGACCTCCATGCTGGAACCCTCGCGGTCCTTGAGCACCTCGATGAACACGGCGAAGAAGTTGGCGACGCCCTCGCGGAGCTGCTGGACGTAGGCGTGCTGGTCGGTGGAGCCCTTGTTGCCGTAGACCGCCAGGCCCTGGTTGACGATGCGGCCGTCGAGGTCGAGTTCCTTGCCCAACGATTCCATCACCAGCTGCTGGAGGTACTTGGAGAACAGCTCGAGGCGGTCCTTGTAGGGAAGGACGACCATGTCCTTCGCGCCGCGGCCTTCGCCGATGAAGTACCACATCAAGGCCAGTTGGGCGGCCGGGTTGTCGCGGGTGACCTGGTTGCGCGTGACGTCGTCGGCCATGCGGGCGCCGTCGAGCAGGCCGTCGATGTCGAGGCCCTGGAGCGCGGCGGGAAGGAGTCCGACCGCGCTGAGCTCGCTGGTGCGTCCGCCGACCCAGTCCCACATCGGGAAGGTCTTCAACCATCCGCCGGCGACCGCGACCTTGTGCATGGCGCTGCCGGTTCCGGTGATGGCGACGGCGTGCCGGGCGAAGTCGAGTCCGGCACGCTCGAAGGCCGCCTTGGCCTCCAGCATGCCGTTCCGCGTCTCGGGAGTGCCGCCGGATTTCGAGATCACCACCGCCAGTGTCCGGCCCAGCTTTCCGTCCAGCTCCGCCAACACCCGGTCCATGCCGTCGGGATCGGTGTTGTCGAAGAAGAGCGGCCGGAGCCGGTCGGACTTCGGCTGGCCCAACGCCCGGGAAACGAACTGGGGGCCGAGCGCGGAGCCCCCGATGCCGATCACGAGGACGGTTTCAAAGGGGCCGTGCGCGCCCGCGATGCGTCCGGCATGGACCTCGGTGGTGAAGGACTTGATTTCGGCGAGGGTCTTCCCGATCTCGTCGGCCACGGTCCGGGTCGGGGCGAGCGCCGGGTTGCGCAACCAGTAGTGGCCCACCATGCGGCGTTCGTCCGGGTTGGCGATGCCCCCCTTCTCCAGCTCGGCCATCGCGATCAGCGCCTTCTGCAGGGGACGTTCCATGCGGGCGTGGAAGTCGTCCGGGAAGTTGACCCGGCTGATGTCGAGAGCCAGTCCGATGGACGGGCATTCGAGCAGGTGTTTTTGGAACCGGGACCAGAGGGCGGCTTTGGGCGGAGTCATGCGCAGCGGCCGGGACCGTAGGATGCGCCTCCGGGCTGCCAAAGGGGAAAATGGCCGACGGCGGCCCCAAGGGGAGCCAATGGGATGGTGAAGGCCCGGGCGTCGAGTTGTGTCTGTCCGGAAACCCGCGAACCGGGCCGTTGGAAACGGGCGGTTCCGGAGTCCGGGCCGGCAAGAGTCGCCGTTTTGCTTCTTAACAGGGACCCCGGATACGAATACACACATCCCACACGATGCTGCTCCGCCAGCGCCAACTTCAGACAAAGATCCACGCCCTGCTCGATGCCGCGCTTTTCGGGGCGATGTTCTGGCTGGCCCATTTCATCCGTTCGCTTCCCCAGCTGGACAAGCAGTCGATGATCGGTCCGTTTGCCCAGTACCAGTGGCTGCTGCTGGTGGTGGTGCCGTTGACTCCTCCCCTCCTCGAGCTCCAGGGCTTCTATCGCCGTCCGCTCCTCGCCTCGCGGCGCCAGACGTTGGCCCAGATCCTCCGCGGCTCGGCCTGGATGTCGCTCGCCATCATCGTGGCCATGTTCCTCTTAAAGCAGGAGGTCGCCCGTGGTGTCGTCTCCCTGTTCCTGCCCATGATCGTGGTCGCCATGGTGGCGAAGGAGGAGGCGATACGCCTCTGGACCCATGCCCGCCTCGGGGACCGCGGCGCACGCCGCCGGGTGATCCTGCTGGGCGGAGACCGCGACCTGGAACGCCTCGGGGAGGCGCTGAAGCTCAACGCCATCGGAGACGTCCAGGTGGTGGCGAGGCTCGATCCCACGCGGGCCCGCACCGAGGAACTGGCGCTCCTGCTGCATGAGCACGCCGCCAACGCGGTCCTGGTCGCCCCGCGGCACATCCTGTTCGGGCAGATCGAGAAGATCGTCCAGGTGTGCGAGCTCGAGGGCGTCGAGGTGTGGATGCATGCGGACTTCTTCCAGACCCGCCTTTCCCAGACCAGCGTCGACGAGCTGGCGGGACACCCCGTGCTCGTGTTCCGCACCGGTCCCGAGCAGACGTGGCAGTCGCTCGCCAAGGGCGTCATCGACTTCTTCGGGTCCATCGCACTGCTCGTCGCGGCGTCCCCGCTGTTCCTGTTCGCCGCCGTCGCCGTCAAGCTCAGCTCTTCCGGTCCGATCCTGTTCCGCCAGCGCCGCGCCGGCCTGAACGGGCATCCGTTCATGATGCTGAAGTTCCGCACGATGGTGACCAACGCGGAGCAGCTGAAGCAGGAGCTGGCGGCCCTCAACGAGATGAGCGGGCCGGTGTTCAAGGTGACCAACGACCCCCGCGTCACCCCCGTGGGACGCTTCCTCCGCAAGTGGTCGATCGACGAGCTCCCGCAGCTTTGGAACGTGTTCCGCGGCGAGATGAGCCTCGTCGGGCCCCGACCGCTGCCGGTCGACGAGGTCGCCCGTTTCGACGACTTCGCCCACCGCCGCCGCCTCAGCGTGAAGCCGGGCCTCACCTGCCTTTGGCAGGTCAGCGGCCGGAACAACGTCAGCGACTTCAAGGAATGGGTCCGGCTCGACCTCGAGTACATCGACAACTGGTCCCTGTGGCTCGACATCCGGATCCTGCTGCGGACGATACCGGCCGTCTTCACCGGCGCCGGCGCCAAGTAGGCCCGCCGTCGCCGGCCGACGCGATCGGGAGCCCGGTCCGATTCGCCTTCATGCAGGAGGTTCCCATGACGCCCCCGCTCGCGGACATCGACCATTTCCACGTGCACGTGTCCGACCGTGCCGCCGCCGAAACCTGGTACGCCCGCGTCCTGGGCCTCCACCGGGATCCCTCCCTGGCTTTCTGGATGCGGGACGGCGGCCCGCTGGTCGTCCGCAACGGGGACGGAACCGTCCATCTTTCCCTCTTCGAGAGACCCCTGCTTGGGGGGCGCACGACGATCGCCTTCCGAGTCTCCGGACCCGCATTCGTCGACTGGCATCGGTTTCTCCGGATTCAGCTCCCGACCCCGGCTGAACCCGTCGACCACCAGGTTTCGTGGTCGCTCTACTTCCGGGATCCCGACGGAAACCCCTTCGAGATCACCTCCTACGAATACGACGCCGTCCGCGACGGTCTGCGACAGGGCACGTTTCCCGGCGCCGCCGCCTGAAGCCCGGCCGGTCCGGGGTTCCGCGAACCCCTCCGTTTGACATTCCCTGTTTGGGTGTTATCATACAGACAGTCAACCCCGCCATGATCCATCGCCTCCATTTCCAGATCGATGAGCGCTCAGGTGTGCCGGTCTACCGCCAGATGATGGACCAGGTGAAGTACTACGTCGCCGGCGGGACGTTGAGGCAGGGGGACCAGCTTCCCTCGATCCGCGAGCTGGCGTCGGCCTTGACGGTGAACCCGACCACGGTGGTGAAAGCGTATACCGAGCTGGAGCGGGACGGCGTCATCGAGATGCGCCATGGGAAGGGGGCCTTCGTCTCCGGCCGGGCGAAGGCGATCACCCGGGAGGAGCAGGAGGTGGCCCTGCGTCGCAGCGCAAAGCAGTTGGTGGTCGAGGCGACCCAGTTGCAGGTGACCCCGCCGCGGGTGATCACCGTGGTGCGCGAGGAGTTGAACGCCGTGAACCCGGCACCTTCCGCCGACGAAACCCCGGTGAAGTTCACCGTCGTCCCCGGACGATGATGCCAGAGGTCCGCACATGGCCGCCGTCATCGAAACCCGCAGCCTGACCAAGTCCTTCGGTCGTGACGTGGTGGCGGTGAGCGCCCTGGACCTGAGCATCGCCCCGGGGGCGGTGTACGGGTTGATCGGACGGAACGGGGCGGGGAAGACCACCACCCTGAGGCTGTTGATGGGGCTTCTCAGGGCGGATTCCGGGTCGGCTCGGGTGTTGGGATGCGACTTCTGGGAGGCCTCGCCCGCCATACGCCAGCGGGTCGCCTATGTTTCGCAGGGGCATCTGGCCCCGGATTGGATGGCGTTGGAGGACCTCGACCGGTACGGGGGGCACTTCTTCGACCGCTGGGATTCCGCGCATGCCCGCTTCCTGGCGCGACGTTGGGAACTCCCTTGGAAACGCCCGATCGGGAAGCTTTCCGGTGGCAACCAGCGGTTGGCCGCCCTCGCCATGGCGTTGTCCGCCAGGCCGGAGGTGCTGATCCTGGACGAGCCTGCCGCCGGGCTGGATCCGATCGCGCGCCGGGCGTTGCTGGTATGCCTGACCGAGGTGCTTTCCGACGGCGACGGAGCGACGATCCTGCTGAGCACCCACCTCCTTTCGGACCTGGAGAGACTGGCCTCCCATGTCGGCATCATGGACCGCGGCCGGTTGGTGGCGGAGGGGGCTGTCGAGGACTGGCAGCGCACCATGCGGCGGGTGCAGGTGGTGTTCGACGGGACGAAGCCGCCCGAGGGGATCTCCATCCCGGGAGCCATCAGGACCCAGGTCCTCGGGCCGGTGATGACCGCCCTTGCCCGCGTCGACGACGACGCCCAGCTCGACGGGCTTCGGCAGATCCCGAACGCGCGCGTGTTCGTCTTCCCCCTTTCCCTCGAAGAGCTCTTCGTCGAGTTCTTCGACCGTCCGGCCCCGGCCGCCGGATGGAACCCGGGAACCGATTCCGGCCGGTCCGGAACAGGCGTCGAGGTGGCACCCCATAAAAGTGTGGGCCGGGGTGTCGCCACGGCCGCGGACCCCTGCGGAGGGGACTCCGATGTTGAACCTGTCCGGGCCGGCCGGGAAACCAGTGGCGTCTCCGGCCCGCCAGGTGAAGGATGAAGGAGTCGTTCGGAATCCCATGAACACCCGGCTGAAACATTGGCTCCTCGCAGCCGCCTCCGTGCTGGTAGCCCTTTCACCCTGGCGCTCGCTCGCCGCCGAACCCGCGGCCGCCGCGATCTCCGGTATCCGGACCCAGGGGACCAACCTCCTCGTCACCGTCCGGTATCCGGCCGGCGCCCGCCGGGTGGTGCTCGAGTCCCGTGGCCGGTTCCTGAAGGGCACCTGGACCCCGCGCGCGGTGGTCCTGCCGGGTCTGCTCGAGACCGAGTCCGAGTTCACCCTCCCCATGGCCGAGTCCAGCGAGGCGATGCGCGCCGTGGTCGACGACGCCGGGTCGCTTCCTCTTCCGGTCGACTTCTACGCCGGCCTGCGGGACTTCGAGGCGGAGATCCGCAACACGCAGCCGGCGTCCAACGATCCGCTGGTCCGATTCGGCACCGTTCCCGGCACCCCGGAGTCGACGACGTTGCCGGGTTCCATCGCCGACAGCCCCGTCAACCGGCCGGTCTCGGAGTCCGACATCTGGAAGTTCTCCGGCTCCACGCTGTATTTCTACAACCAGTTGCGGGGGCTCCAGGTCATCGACGTCTCCAATCCCGCGGCCCCGGTCCTGCGCGGACGGCTGCCGCTGGCCTCGTACGGGGAACAGATGCACGTGCTGCCGGCCCCGATTGCCGGCGGCGACTGGTTGGCGCTGCTCACCCAGCCCGAGTGCCGGTGGGACGCCACCGCGGTCCAGTTGGTCCGCAGCGTCGGCGGACGGCCCGAGAAGGGTCCCAACGTCGAACTGCCGGGCCGGATGATTGAAAGCCGCCTCATCGGCGACGTGCTCGTCCTCGCCACACAAGGTTGGACCAACCGTTCGGTGCTGGTGACCAACGTCACCACCGGCAACGGCTTCGTCTTCGATTCCGGTGGGGTCCGCCCGTCGGACGGTCTCCCCTCGACCAACGTCGTCAGCATGTTTGTCTCGGAGGCTTTCACCTTGGTCTCCAGCGTGGACCTCTCCGATCCGGCGGCTCCGGTCGTCCGATCCTCGATCCGGTCGACGGAATCGCCCACGGCCATCCACGCCACCGACCGGCTGCTCTTCGTCGCCAAGTCCTCCAACGCCTTCGGCTGGTTCGACGGACTCGGCTTCGGCCAGGCGGTCACGACCAACTTCGTCGAGGTCTTCGACGTTTCGGACCGGTCCGGCCTGCTTCGCCGGACGGGCTCCTTCAGCACCTCCGGGCGCGTGGCCGACAAGTTCAAGTTCGGCCTCGACGGCGAGGTGCTCACGGTGGTGTCGCAGGTGGATGGACGCTGGAACGGGAACGCCGCCGGCTTCCAGCCCCCGAGGGTCGTCCTCGAGACCTTCTCGATGTCGGACCCCGCCGCGCCGGTCCGGCTGGGCCAGCTGAACCTCGTCACCAACGAGAACGTCTTTGCAACCCGCTACGACGCCGGCCGCGCCTACGTGGTGACCTTCCGCCAGGTGGACCCGCTCTGGATCGTCGACCTCGCCGACCCGGCCCGCCCCGTCGTCCGCGGCGAACTCGAGGTCCCGGGCTGGTCGACCTACATCGAGCCGATGGGCGACCGCCTGCTGGCCATGGGCGCCGAAGGAGGCCGCGCCGCGGTTTCGCTCTTCGACGTCTCCAATCCTTCCGTGCCCGCGCTGTTGGACAAGGTCTTCCTCGGGGACGGCTGGTCCTGGAGCGAGGCCAACGCCGACGAGAAGGCCTTCCGGGTCTTCGCGGACCGCGGCATGGTGCTCCTCCCGTGGCATGGACTGCGGGGGACCAACGAATGGTTCCAGGGAATGCAGCTGATGGAGTTCGGCCGCGACTCCCTGACGCTGCGGGGCACCGTGTCCCACGAGGTGCAGGCGCGTCGCGCGACGCTCATCGGCGAACACGTCCTCAGCCTCTCCTCCGGGGAGTTGGTCTCCGCGGGCATCGCGGACCCGGACCATCCGGTGGTGCGGACGGTCCTGGACCTTTCAAGGCCGGTGGACCGTGTCTTCGTCCACGGCGACCGGCTCGTCCAGGTCGCTTCCGGTCGCTGGACCGGAGGGGCCGGCGGTTACGGCCCGGCCACGGTCGGGCTCTCGGCGTCCGATGATCCGGACACGCTCCTTTCCTCGCTGGAACTGGATGAGAAGCCGCTCGTCGGGGCGGCATTCCGCGACGGACTCCTCCACGTCCTCCGGCGCGGCAACGACTCCTACCGCACCGAGCCGGTGCTCCAGACCAACAACGTTCTCGTCTGGAGAGCGGTTCCGCCGATCTTGCGGACGTTCACGAACGAGGTGGTCACCCGGGAGCCGCAGCAGCCGATCGAGGTCTGCACCGAGACGGTCCGGACCGTCGAGATCCCCGCGTCACCCGGTTCCCCGTCCTACCTGACCAATGTCGTGGTCCGTCGATGCACCCTGGAGCCGGGTGCCCCGCTGCTGGTCACCAACCGCATCGTCGTCCAACACGAGGAATGGCAGCCGTCGTTCCTGGAGACCAACCTCGTCGTGGTGACGAACTTGGTGAGCGTCCGCGTACCGGGCGAGACGGTGCTCGATGTGGTCCGGGTGGAGGGCTCCGGGCTGAGCCGTCTCGGCTCGGTCTCCCTCACCAACTCCCTCGAGGACTGGGCCGCCTCCGGATACCAGGCCCATTGGACCGCTCCGGGGGTTCTCGTCTTTGTCGGCCAGGGAAGCGGATATGCCTACTACGCCATGGCGGATTTCTTCGGTCCGACGGGCCGGATTTTCCCTTGGGGATTCGGATGGGGTGGCACGGACATCCTCGCCTTTGATGTCTCCAGCCCGGCGGCGCCGAAGCTGGCTTCGCGGCTCGAGCTTCCCCGGGCGGACCAGAACCAGTTGTTCGTGGCGGATGGAAAACTCTTCGCGGGGCTCACGACCTCGGAATGGGTGCCCCCGCTGCAGGTCGGGACGAACCGTGTTGCGGACCTTCCTCCGTGGTGGGTTCGCCAAGGGTCGTGGCACACCCATCACACGCTGACGGTGGTGGATTTCACCGACGCCACCGAGCCGGTGGTCCGGGCGAAGGTGCCGCTTCCGGGGGAACTGGTCGGCCTCTCCCACGGCGGCCACCTCCTGTACTCCCGGACCAATGCCTGGAGCGTGTCGGGCACCGTCTCCTCGTCCCTGATGGCTTTGGCCTACGACGGCGTGGGAGCCAGCCGTGTCGCCACGAGGGACCTCCCGGATCTCGGGGCGGGTCCGTTGTGGATCCGGGCGGACGGACGGATCCTGGTCGGATCGTCGGGCCGGCCTGTCGTGGAGACGTGGGCCCTCAGCCGGGAGGGCACGCTGGAGACTTATGGCTCCATTGCGCTTCCGGTGAACCCTTCGCGGTTTTTCGAGGTCGGTCCGCTTCTCGTCGTCGAGGGCGAGCTCCGGATGATGACGTTGGATCCGGATCCAGCCGGGGCCGGTTTCCGGGTCTCGGGCACCGCGGATCGGGCCTGCAGCGTCTGGCTGGACGCCTCGACCGCCGCGGCGGCGGGAGCCGCGGCCATGTGGATCCCAAGGGGTGATTCCGGACTCTGGCCGGTGTCCTTCCAAGCTCCGTGAAGAAGCTTCCCCGCCAGGCGTCCGGGCGAACCGGAAGAGGCCGTTTCGGCGGTTTCACGTTGGTGGAGCTGCTTACCGTGACGGCGCTTCTAGGCGTGGCCGCCACCCTCGCCGCGTCCGGCGTCGCGCGGGCCTCGGCCCGGGTCAAGGAGGTGCAGTGCCTCGACAACCTCCGCCAGATCGCACTGGCCAACGAACTCTACCTGAAGGAGACGACGCGTCGTCCCCGCAGTCTTTCCCACCTCGCGGAGCGATCGAATCCGCTGGGACGTGGATCCCGGATCCTTTGCCCCTCGGATCCCGCCACCAGACCGGCGTCTCCGGAGGCGGGCGCCTCCACGAATCAGCTTCGGGGCTGGGGGAACCGCGCCAACGGAAGCCAGCAGCCCGATTGGGTCCTCCATCAGCGCGATCCGGAGGGCCTGTCCTTCGAGCAGGAACTGAGGGAGACGGCCGAAACCCGGGATTTCTCCTACCTCCATCCCTTCGGCTGGAGGCGCCTCGCCTGGGAGCGGTTGACGTCGGGTGGACGACAGTCCGGCCTCGCGGTCTGCCAGCTCCACGGCATCGCCCTGCGCCAGCAGTCCCAGGGACGTGCAAGCCATCTCGATTTCGAAGGCAAGACCTTGCGGGTCCAGCAGGACGGCGCGGTGGTCAACCGGAGGGTGCTCCGGCCGGATGCGCCTTCCCCCCAGGTCAGCTCCAGCCCGGGGCCGGTGGCCGAGGACTATCCCTGGGACCTGTACCTCGACCTGCCGCCCGCCCCGGCCCGGCTCTGAACATGGAAGCCGGCCGCAACCCGGAACTGACGCTGGTCCGAGACGGGGACGACGCTCCGCCGCGTCCGGGGCCGAGGTGGCCCCGCCTGCGACGCTGGCATGGGCTGCTGTGGGCCGAGTGGTTCGCCCATGCGCACCTCATCCTGCTCACGCTGCTCGTGTGGCTGGGGACCGTCTGGTCCGTGCCGATGCTGGCCCATCCGCTCTGGGTCCTGACCCCGGGAATCCTGTTCGCGTTGGTCGCCGGCCCGGCGTTCGGCGGCGTGGACGTCATCCACGGTGTGGAGGAGTTCACCTTTTCCTACCCGGTCACCCGCACGGAGCGGTTCCTTTCCCGTTTGGCCCTCGGCGGCGGCCTCACCGTGTTCATCTCGGGTGCCGGGGTGTACCTGCTTGAAGACCGTTTGGCGGACGTCGTCGTCCGCGCCTTTCTCAGCGCCGGCATCACCCTCGGCGACGTCAATCCCTCGATGCTGCTCTACAGCCTGATGATCGGGTTTCCCTTCACGGTGTTCGCGCTCGGGTTCTCCGTGGCGATGCTGTCCACCGGCCGGACCCTCGCCTTCACCTCCTGGCTTTGGGGTCTCCTCGGGGCGTTGGCGCTCATGCGTCTGGCTGTGCAGTGGGAGGAACAGCGCTTCGAACGCCTGAACGGCCACCTGTCCGTCCCGCTGCTGGCCGGGTGCTCGATCG
This sequence comes from uncultured Verrucomicrobiota bacterium, assembly GCA_903930165.1. Taxonomy (GTDB): domain Bacteria; phylum Verrucomicrobiota; class Verrucomicrobiia; order Limisphaerales; family UBA9464; genus SXXZ01. The sequence continues at coordinate 10,542 of CAIYXO010000139.1, forward strand.
GCTCGCTCTGGATCGCCTGGCGGCTGTACCGCCGCAAGGAGGCCGGCGCCGGGGTCGCCCCGCTCCGGATCCCACGGTCCTGGTGGGGTTGGATGCTCGCCATCCTGGGCGCCGCCGCGGGGATCGGCGTCCTCATCTACTGGTTCGCCGTCAGCGCCGCCCGCGTCTTCTAGGCCCTCGGCCGCCGCGGTTGTCAGGGAACGGACTGCAGCCAATCCAAGGCGTGGGCCCGATCGGTGAACACCCGCACCACCAGGCCCCGGTTCCCGCACGCGGTTTCCCAGAAGGTGACCAGGCCGGCGGTCTCCGGATTGTCCGGGAGCAGCAACGCCTCCCGGAACTCGTCCGCCAGGCCGTTGGCCTTGATCTCGTTCGCGAGGAGGTAGAGGTCCGTCACCGAATGGCCGCCGACGAGTTGACGGCAGTCGGTCAGGAAGCGGCGTCGACCGGACGACTGGGCGGCCGCGATGCCCCGATGGACCGAGGATTCCAACTCCTCACGCGTCAGCCGTTCGGAGTAGGTCACCTCGATGTGGTTCGCGCCCTCGGGCAGGAGGATGGTTGCGGGCATCGGGATTCGGGAAGGGTTCGGTGCGGGCCGGGAGGGGTCCGCCCGGACAGGACGGACCCCCGATTCCCGGGCCGGAGCGGCGTCCGGTTCAGCGCGGCGTGACCTCGAGGCAGACCGCCTCCTTGGTCGAACGGGCGAAGACGCGTCCGCCGGAGACCACCGGGGTCGTCCAGCACTTGCCTTCGAGCACCTTCGCCCGGGCCAGTTCCTTGTAGGCGCCGGGTTGGGCCTCGAACAGGACCAGTTCCCCGTCGTCGTCGAGCGCGAGCACGCCGGACCGGGTGAGGACCACGTGGCCCGGACCGAATCCGCCCTTCTCCCACTTCACGGCGCCGGTCGCGATGTCCACCGCCTTGACCGGTCCCGAGCCATACTCCTTGAACTGGAACATTCCGTACAGGTGGCCGTCCTTCAGGACCGGCGTGGACCAGTGGTTGGCCAGGGGCTTGTTGCCGGCGAACCGGTAGATTTCGGTCGCGGTCCAATTGCCGTCGGCCTTGGTGATCCGCGCGGCAGCCGCCCCGACGCCGTAGCCGGCGGAGCAGTACACGATGTCGCCCGAGACCACCGGCGAGGCGGCCGTCGAAACCTTGTAGGGGAAGGCGAACTTCCACAGTTCGCGGCCGCTCGCCGGATCCGTGGACACCAGTCCCGACTGCACGAACCAGACGATCTGACGAACGCCGTGGATCTTCGCCGGCACGGCCGTGGCGTGGGTCATCTTCTCGTCCCCGATCTTCCAGAGGGTGGCGCCGGTCTTCGCGTCGAGCGCGAGAAGGCTTTCGCCGGGGCCGCCTCCGGCCACGAAGAGGCGTCCGTCCTCCACCACCGGCGACTGCGCGTTCTGCCAGGAGATGTTGCGTCCGGCGTGTTCCTTCACGAGGTCGCGCTTCCAGGCCTCCTTGCCGCTGGCCACGTCGAACGCCCTCACCACCAGCTTGGCGGACACCGTGTAGACGAGCTTGCCCGCGACCGCCGGAGAGGACCGCGGACCATCGCCGCCCTTGTTGCCGCCGGCGCCGTCGTCCCCGCCGTCGCCCGTCTTCATCGTGCCGAGCCCGCGGACCCACAGCTCCTTCCCGTCCTTCGCCGAACGGGCCACCAGGGATTCCTGGACCGCACCGTCCACTTCCCGGAGTTCCTGGACGAAGCAGCGTTCATCCCCGACCGCGAAGGAGCTGAAGCCGGCTTGGCTGGGCACCTTCCAGAGGACCTTGGGTCCGGAGACCGGCCACGAGGTGGCGATGCGTTCGGAGCTGGTCCCGTCGTGGTTGGGGCCCCGATAGGCCGCCCAGTCGGCGGCGGATCCGGCCAGTGCCGCGGCCACGGCGAGGGCGATGCGAAGCGAAAGGAGTTTCATGGTTCCCCTATCGGGCCGGAAATGGACGGCCCGGTCAACCGCGCCCCGACTGCGGAAATCCGCGTCCATCCTCCGGAACGGCCTTGGCGGGATCCGGGAATTCGGGGTTGAATGCCCGGTCGCCCGCTCCCGTCTTGGACGGGCTGTACGTTCCGTACCGGCGGCCTTCCATGGGCCTCGACGGTTGCGGAATTGGCATAAGAACCGAGCCTGACACGTAGATCATGCAATCCGAACGAATCCAAATCCCGGGACTCCGCCCGGTCGCCCTTCTGGCTGCCGTTGCCGTGTTGGCGCTGAGCGCCTCCGCGGCCTCGAACGACAAGGTCAACGAAAGCCTCCTCCAGAAGGACTTCCCCTTCCAGGGCGCCTGCATCGGTGCCTCGTTCCCGGCGAAGAACACCGCCATGAAGGGTCTTGCCATCCGCCTTCCCGGCGGCGCCGGCGCCAACCTCCTCTTCGACACCGACCTGTGCCGCGTCGCGGCCGGCTGGACCGGTGGCTACATCAACACCCACGGCGTCACCTGGGACGGCGCCCATGGCGGCCACCCGTCCATCGTGGGCACCCAGCAGTTCGGCACCGCGGTGGTCCCCGGCGTCTCCCTCGGCGAGGAGTTCAAGGACACCCGCAAGGAGCCGTTCGGTCCGACCAGCGACTCCGTGGTCCGCTGGGGCGGTCTCCGCCTCGCCGGCGACCGCGTCCAGCTGGAATACACCGTCGCCGGAGACATGCGCGTCGCCGAGCAGCCGTCCGCCGTCGCCGCCGGCGACCAGACGGTCTACTTCCGCACCTTCCAGGTCGCCGCTCCCGCCCGCGGATTCCTCTTCTTCAAGTCCCGCAAGACCACCTCGGCCTTCTCGATCCTCGTCGCCGACGTCGAGGGCGCCGACAGCAAGGTCGACAACGGCACGGTCACCTACACCGGCAACGGCGTGAGCACCCGCATCCGGGCCTCAGGCCTGCCCAAGGGCGCCTCGCTCAAGGTGAAGGACGGCCGCGTGTACGTTCACGTGCCCGCCGGCGCCCGGGTCTCCCAGCCGTTCCGCGTCGCCGTCTGGAGCGGCCCCGCCACCGGTTCCGCCGCCTTCGAGACCGCCGCCGCCACCCCGGTGGCCTTCGCCGACGTCTCCAAGGGCGGTCCCGCCCGCTGGCCCCAGCTCGTCGAGACCAAGGGTGTCGTGGGCAAGGGCGACGGCGCCTACGTCGTCGACAACATCACCCCGCCGGTCGACAACCCGTGGAAGCGCCGCGTGCGCATCGGCGGCTTCGACCTCTTCGCCGACGGCAAGCGCGCCGCGGTCTGCACCTGGGACGGCGACCTCTGGATCGTCTCCGGCATCGACGAGGGGCTGCAGAACCTGAAGTGGAAGCGCTTCGCCTCCGGCATGTACGAGACCCTCGGGCTCCGCATCGTCAACGACGTCGTCTACACCTCGGGCCGCGACCAGTTGACCCGCTACACCGACGTCAACGGCGACGGCGAGGCCGACTACTACGAGAACTTCAACAACTCGGTGACCTCGACCGAAGGCTTCCACGAGTTCCTCTTCGACCTGCAGACCGACGCGCAGGGCAACTTCTACTTCGCGAAGGCCGGACCGGTGAAGGGTGGTGGACGCGGATTCGAGACCATCTCCCGCGACGCCGGCTCGCTCATGAAGGTGAGCGCGGACGGCAAGCGTTTCGAGACCGTCGCCACCGGCTTCCGCGCCCCGAACGGCATCGGCGTGAACCCGTGGAACGGCCAGATCACCACCGGCGACAACGAGGGCACCTGGGTGCCGACCTGTCCCATCAACTGGGTGAAGCCCGGCGGCTTCTACGGGGTCGAGGACCTCGCCCACGGCGCCGACGTGAAGTCGTTCCGCCAGCCGCTGACCTGGATGTCGCACGACGAGTACGACAACTCCGGCGGCGGGCAGGTGTGGGTGGACAGCGACAAGTGGGGTCCGTTCTCGAAGCGGATGCTCCACATGAGCTACGGACAGTGCGCGCTCTACCTCGTGCTCCAGGACGAGGTCGACGGACAGATCCAGGGCGGCGTGGTGAAGTTCCCCGTGAAGTTCGCCAGCTCCGCGATGCGCGGCCGTTTCAGCAAGGCCGACGGTCAGCTCTACGTGGCCGGCCTCCAGGGTTGGCAGACCAAGGCGGTCAAGATCTCCGGGTTCGACCGCGTCCGCTACACCGGCAAGCCGGTCCACTCCGTCGAGGCCCTCAAGGTCACGCCGAAGGGACTCCGCCTGACGTTCACCCAGCCCTTGGACGCCAAGGAGGCCGGTGACGCCCAGAACTTCTCGGCGCGCCGCTGGAACTACCGCCGCACCTCCGACTACGGATCCGCGACCTACCTGGTCTCCGACCCGAGCAAGAAGGGCCGCGAGAACGTGGCGGTGAAGAGCGCGACGGTCGGCGCCGACGGCCGTACCGTGGACCTCGAGATCGAGGACTTCCGCACGGTGAACCAGCTGGAGATCAAGTTCCAGATCAAGGCCAAGGACGGCACGGCGATCGAGCAGCAGTTCCAGTGCTCCGTGAACGCCATCCCGGGCTCGGTGGCCGCGAAGTGACCTGACAGGCCGCTCGTCACGCCCCTCAAGGCCCCGTCGACCTCGCGTCGGTGGGGCCTTTTCCTTGTCGCCGCACGAGGGCTGGCGGCAACCTCCTACCCACGATGCTCAGCACGGACTTCTCCCACGTGCCCAACTTCACCGGCTACATGGCCAAGGTGCATGGGCATGTCTGCGGCGGGCCGGCACGCCAGCGCATCCTCGACGTTCCCGCCGGCAACGGCCTGCTCGCCGCGGAGCTCCGCAAGGCGGGCCATGAGGTCGTGTGCGCCGACATCAACCGCGAGCGTCCCGACTTCGTCTTCGCCGACCTCAACGGCCGGCTGCCGTTCGAGGACGCCTCGTTCGACACGGTGATCTGCCTCGAGGGTCTCGAACACGTGCTCGATCCGCAGGCGCTGATCTGGGAACTGGTCCGCATCACCCGCCCCGGCGGTCGCGTCGTCATCTCGACCCCGAACATCCAGAACGCCTTCTCGCGGCTCCGGTTCCTCAGCACCGGCTTCTACTACCAGTACGGACCGTGGATGTGCCGACAGCTCGCCCCGGGCGAACAGCGCGACCGCGGCCACATCGCCCCGATGAGCTATCTCCAGATACGCTACCATCTCCATCTCCGCGGGGCGCGGGTCGAGGCCGTGGACGGCGACAAGTGGAAGCGGAAGTGGCTCGTTCCGTTTCTCTATCCGATCTTCCTGCTCGGGCGGTTTTGGGCCTCGAGGATCCGCCGTGCCGAGCCCGACGCCGATCCGGCCGAATGCGACGAGGTGATCCGCCAGATGAACGGCGGGCCGCTCCTCTTCAGCCGTTCCCTGATCGTCGTGGCCCGCGTCGGGCAACGTCCCTGAGACCCGGCCGGGGCGGCTTCAGGTCTTCGGACGGCCGACCAGGTAGAGCTGGGTCGGCCTTGGTTCCTCAGTGGCGGCGGCCAGGAAGGCCTCCATGCTCCCGAACTTCCTCCCGGACGTCGGGCGGTGCTTCGCGAGGCTGCGGGAAAGCTTCGATCCGAAGCGGCTTTCGCTGAAGTCCCAGCCCTCGAGGTCGTAGTCCGGGGAAAGCAGGTCCAGGACGGCCCTTGCCGAACTGCCGAACTTCTCGAGCCCGAGGGGGTGGACCTCGATGAAGAGGATCGGCTTCTGCTCCGCGAGCAGCCGGCGCGCGCCGGACAGGATGCGGAACTCGAACCCCTCGCAGTCGATCTTGAGGAACGCGACCTTCCTTCCCGCCAGGGCGTCGTCGAGCCTGGCCAGGGGAACCATCACCGACTTCCGGGCCGCGTGGGTGTCGTGGATCGCCTCGGTCAGGTCGAGGTCGGCGAGCCGGATCGCCTCGCGGGCCGCGTCGCCGGTGGCCACCTCGCCGTTCAGCCCTATGGAGAACGGCACTTCCCCGGCGGCGTCGCCGCACGCGAGGTTGTGGCATTCCACCCCGGTCCAACGGTTCCGCCGCACGCAGGCCTCCAGCAGGCGGAAGAGCAGCGGCTGCGGTTCGAAGGCCGCGATCGGCAGGTTCGAGTGCCTGCGGAAGAGCAGGGGATAGATCCCGATGTTCGCTCCCACGTCCACCAGCAGGCCGTCGCGCAGGGACTCGAGGATCGGCGGAAGGAGCCGGACCTCCGGGACGTAGCCTTCACCCGCCAGGAGCAGGCCCGTGGCCGCCTTCGACCAGGCCAGGGGGTGGACGAGCTCCGCGCCGCCGAAGGGCAGGGCCGCGAGTCCATGCCGGCCGTTCAGCAGGGAAAGCAACGGGTGGTACTTGCGTCCCAGCGGCACGAGCCCGTGCAGGGTCCGGAGAAGCCCGGTGCCGTTCAACGGCCGGACATCCATGGTTTCGGAGGCGCTCACGGACCCAGCCTGCGCGAGCCCGTCGACCCGGGGCAACGGGGAATCGCCGCGTGGCGCCACCCCGGATTCCGGTTCCTCCGCGGCGGTCCTCCCGGATAGTCTCGACGCCCGGTGGACCCCCTTCCCATCTCCGTCTGCCTCATCTCCGGCGCCGAGGAACGGCGCATCGGCCGCACCTTGGCCAGCGTCGCGGGCTGGGCCTCCGAGATCGTCGTCGTGCTCAACCGGGAGGTCGCCGACGCCACCGAGGAGATCTGCCTCGCCCACGGCGCCCGTGTCTTCCGCGAACCGTGGAAGGGTCATGTCGCCCAGAAGAACTCCGCCGCGGAAAAGGCCACCCAGCCGTGGCTGCTCGGGCTCGATGCCGACGAGGTCCTCTCCCCGGAACTCCGTTCGGAGATCCGCGCGTGGCTCGGGACGCCGTCCAAGGCCGACGGCATCGACGCCTTTTCGATGCCCCGCCTGACCTCCTACATGGGAGCCTGGATCCGGCACGGGGACTGGTACCCCGACCGCAAGACGCGTCTCTGGCGTCGGGGCCGCGGCGGTTGGACCGGCGTGGATCCCCACGACAGGCTCGAGGTGGGCGGCCGTGTCGTCCCGCTGCGTTCCGACCTGCACCACTACAGCTTCACGGACCTGTCCCACCATGTCCGCAAGGTGAACTCCTATTCCGACCTCTTCGTGGAGGGGCAACGGCGAGCCGGGAAGGGCTTCCGGGGCAGGGACCTCGTGTTCCGGCCGCTCTGGCGCTTCATCCGGGGCTATGTCGTCCGACGCGGATTCCTCGACGGCTGGGCCGGCTTCTGCGTCGCCGGGATGGTCGCCTTCGAGACCTTCGTCCGCTATGCGAAGCGCCTCGAACACGGTCGCGCCGCGCGGATCACTCCTCCCGGGTCATCCGAACCTGGACGTTGAGGATCTGCGCCCGGCTGCCCTTGAAGATCCCCTTCATCGGGGGCACGTCCCCGTAGTCGCGTCCGATGCCGATCTGGACGTGCCGTTCCCCGTCCATCATGTCGTTGGTCGGGTCCAGTCCCACCCAGTACCCGGTCGGCGTGTACACCTCGAGCCACGCGTGGGTGGCCACCGCCCCGATCAGCGTCCCCGTCGCCGAGCCGTCCTCGGCCGCGGGAGGCGGGTCGGTCTCGATGTAGCCGCTCACATACCGCGCCGGGATGCCGGCCACGCGGCAGATCGCGATCATCAGGTGGGCGAAGTCCTGGCAGACCCCTTCGCGCGAGGTGAGGAACTGCTCCACGTCGGTGCCCGAGTCCGTGGCACCGGGCCGGTACTTCAGGGTCTGGAAGAGATGCGTGTTGAGCCCGAGCAGCGAGGCCGCGAACGGCGCGTCGGCCGGCAGGAATTCCGCGGCCAGCTCGTGGACGGCCGGCACCGGCCGTATGAACTGCGACGGCCGCAGGAAGTCGTGTAGCTCGCGCCTCCGGTCCTGGTACATCTGCCGCGCCTCCGCGATGGTCAGGTCCAACGCCGACAGCGCGTCGTTGAAGGGCTTCGTCTCGACGTCGCAGGCCGAGGAGACCACCAGCCGCTGGTGCCGGTGCGGGATGGAGATCGTCTCCACGAAGTTCCCGAAGTAGTCGATGTGCGACTCCACCAGCACGCCGGGTTCGATGAGCGTCTGATGGCGGGAGACCTTCTGGCGCAGGGAATCCCGCGGGCGGAGCCGCAGTTCGCTGAAGCTCTCCAGCGCCGGCTGCGGATAGACGTACTCCGTGGTGTGCTCGATGTGGAATCGCATCGTCCGGGTCAGCGCAGGATGTTGAACGCCTGGTGGTGGAGGTAGTGGTCGCTGATCTCCGTCGACAGCACGCCCAAGTCGGCGGCGAGCTGGTCCAGCCAAGCGCCCAACGGCGGCCGGACCCGGCCCGTTGGCGGCGTGAACAGCGTGGCCAGGTCCGCGAACTCCACCGTTCCGGAAAGCTTCGCCGCGGTGCGCAACGGCGAGGACGCCGTCGGGGAGCGACGCCCGCCTCCACCGACGAACGCGAGGCTGTCCTCGATCTCCCCCAGGCAGCCCAGCACCGAGCGGGGCAACGCGGGGTCCTGCAGGACCAGCGCCGCGATGTTCGGGGCGGTCGGCCGCGCCTGATAGAGGCTCCGGTAGGCGTACTGGCAGGACAACACGCGCAGGACCGCGTCGAGATCGCCTTCACCGGCGGCGTCCTCCCCTTCCGGACCCCGCGGGTCGGTGAGGAAACGGCGCGCGATGCGGGTGGTGGCGAGCGCCCGCTCCACGTTCTGCCCCAGCTGCCAGAAGTGCCAGGCGTCGTCGTGCAGCATGTTCTTGCTCGCCGCGCCGGCCAGGGTGTCGGTCGTGTCCAGGAACTGCTGCTCGAACTCCAGCAGCCGCACCGGATCCTCGTCCGCCTTCCCCTCCGCGGCCCCGGCCGCCAGCAGATGCATCCGGTGGATCACCATCCAGACCTCCGGCGGGATCGATTCCCGGGTCGCCCGCGCGTTGTCCCGCAACCACCGCGTGCAGCTCAACACGCTGTCCGCGTTCCCCGTGTCGAACAGCACCGACCGCACCGCGCCCGGATGCTGCGCGTCGTCGTCCGGATCCACCGAGGGCCGATCCAACGCCGCCCACAGCCGCGCCAGCAGTCCCTGCTGGTCCCGCCCAGCGGTCTCGTCCCGAAGCCGGCGCAGGACATGCAACGTCCGCGTGGTCTGCTCCGCCCGGGCCTTGTACCGACCCATCCAGTACAGGCTGTCCGCCGTCCGGCTGCCCAGGCGCAGACGCCGCTGGTGGGCGACCAGCACCGTCGGGGATCCGCGTCCGGCTTCCCCGGCGGGACGGCTTTCGACCCTGAGGATCCAGGTGTCCCGGATCCCTCCGCCCAGGCCGCTGGAGATGATCCTCGAGCCCTCCTGGGTCGCATGCCGCGTCAGCGCCAGCGGAAACACCCGGGGCTGACGCCCGCCGAAGACGAACAGCCGCAGTCCCGCGTGGCGTGGCGACATCCCGGCACCGACCGTCGGCAACGTGGTGCGCGGAAGGTAGGGTTCCGCCACGTAACGATCCGGATCCTTCCGCAGCTCGCGCAGGAACTCGGCCCGATCCTCCGCCGGCAGGTCCCTCGGATGCCACACCAGCCGGTTGGACCGTTCATGCACGTGCTGGAACATCCAGTTCTCCGGCGACGATTCGACCATGTCCAACTGGTCCGGATCCCCGCAAAGGCGTCGCTCGATGGTCGGGATCTGCAGCGTCCCCTTCCCGTAGAAGCGCGAAAGCCGCGGCAACAGGGCCGCGATGGCCCGGTTGTCGCCCAGCCCGGTTCCGATCGCGTTGGCGATGGTCACCGTGCCCTTCCGGACGCAGGTCATCAGCCCCGGAACCCCCAGCGAGCTGTCCGACCGGAAGGCCACCGGATCGATGTAGGCGTCGTCGAGCCGCCGGTAGATGACGTCGATCGGCTCCAGGCCGCCGATGGTCTTCAGGTAGCAGCGCGAGTTGAGCACGATCAGGTCGCCTCCGCGCACGAGCGGGATGCCCATCTGGCGCGCGAGCCAGCTGTGCTCGTAGTGGGCACTGTTGTAGGCACCCGGCGAGAGCAGCACCACGCGGGGTTCCTGCACGCCCCGCGCGAACCCGCGCAGGTGCTCCAGCAGTTCCGTCGGATACCCCTGCACCGGCGCCACGTCGGCCGTCTCCAGGAGGTCCGGCGCCGCCTGCGAGACCACCGCCCGCGCCTGCAACCCGTACGTCACGCCGGTGACGTTCCCCACGTAGTCCTCGATCACCACCCAGCGTCCGCGGGAATCGCGGGCGAGATCGAACGCCGCCAGGTGGACGAAGGTGTCCTCGGGAACCGCGAGGCCCATCGCGTTGCGCTGGTAGCCGGGATCGTCGTAGACCAGCTCGAACGGGATCACCGACGCCTTCAGGGCCTCCTGGGAGTCGTAGATGTCCCGGAAGAACTCGTTCCAGACCCCGAGCCGCTGGAGCACGCCCCGGCACAGGAAGTTCCAGGTCTCGGGACCGATGATCCGCGGGAA
>CAIYXO010000140.1 GCA_903930165.1 uncultured Verrucomicrobiota bacterium
CCAAGGCCTTGAACAACGCCCTCACCGTGTGGAACGAGGCCAACCTCGCCTCGCAGCTCCTGCGGAGAAACCAGGACACCGTCGAGCGCTTCAGCCGCAACGCGGACGACCAGGAGCGGGACTACAGGAACCGCCTGATCGAGGTCTTCGGCTATCCCTATGCCGGGGACATCGGTGCCGGGAAGACGTTCCCCAGCGGCTACGACGGGCCGGACCTCTACCACTACATGTACGTGGAGGAGTCGGCGATCACCGGACAGGATCTCCCCGCGGGCCCCCTGGCCACCGGATACTACAGCCGCTTCGACACCGGTCCCGATTCCCGCGGCTTCTTCTTCGACGGCGACTCGCCGAACAGCGAGTTCCTGACCGTCCAGTATCCGCTGGGCGGCGGCTCCTACGGGTTCGATGCGCCGGCTTCCTGGGGAAGCCGGCGGGCGCCGGGCGAGATCCAGAACGCCCTGTCCGAGATCGTGCAGACCCAGGCCGCCCTGAAGCGCGCCCTCGCCGAGTACGGGAACCTGCTGCAGGAAGTCGAGGACCTCGAGGACGTGCTGGCCGAGATGAAGGATTTCCACGCCGACCAGGTGCAGTACACCTCGGCCTACTTCGCCACCCGCGCCACGCTGGAGACCGCCCGGGTGGTGGCCCAGAGGATCGCGAGGACGACCCAGGCGTCGGCGAAGATCCTGGAGGAGATGAAGGGGGCCGCCGTGGAAGCCCTTCCCCGGGTTTCCGGCCTCGCGGTGGATTGCACCTCCACGGCCCGTGCCCTGATTCGCACCACCTCCGTCTCCATGCTCGGCTCCCTTCTCGCGGCCTCCAACGCCGCCGAGACCGCGGCCGACGTCGCGCAGGCCGGGATCAACTCGGCCGAGGCGGCCTTCCGCATCGCCAACGAGGTCGCCGGCCAGGACCTGGAGACCAAGCAGCACCTCGCCGAGATCCGCCGGGTGCTGCGGGACGAGGCGCCGAAGCGTCTCGAGATCCAGCAGCTCCAGGAGAAGCTCCGACAGCAGCAGGGCAACTACCTCGCCGTGCTCGCCAAGGGCCAGCGACTCCTCGAGGAGCGTGTCCAATGGCGTCGCGACCTCTCCGCCGACCTGTCCAACGCCCGGTACCGCGACATGACCTTCCGGATCTTCCGCAACGACGCGCTGCAGAAGTACCGCGCCGCCTTCGACCTCGCCCAGCGCTACGTCCTGCTCGCGGCCACCGCCTACGACTACGAGTCGAACCTGCTCGGCACCGATTCCCGCGCCGGACGCGAGTTCCTCACCGACATCGTCCGCCAGCGCAGCCTGGGCCGGATCGGCTCCGGCACCCCCGTCGCCGGCTCTCCCGGCCTGGCCGACCCCCTGGCCCGGCTCACCGAGAACTTCTCGGTCCTGAAGAGCCAGCTCGGCTTCAACAACCCCCAGACCGAGACCGGCCGCTTCTCCCTGCGCAACGAGTTGTACCGGCTCCGCTCCGCCTCGGGCGACTCCTGGAAGCAGACCCTCGCCAAGGCCCGGGTGGAGAACCTGTGGGACGTCCCGGAGTTCCGGCGGTTCTGCCGCCCGTTCGCCTCGGAGTCCGCCGGTGCCCAGCCGGGCCTCGTCCTGAGGTTCCCGACCACGGTCAACTCCGGCCTCAACTTCTTCGGACGCGACCTCGCCGGCGGGGACAGCGCCTACGATTCGTCCCGCTTCGCCACCCGCATCCGGTCGGTCGGCGTCTGGTTCTCCGGCTACGACGGCAACGGGCTCTCGGTGACGCCCCGCGTGTACCTCGTGCCGGTGGGCATGGACGTCCTCCGCTCGCCCGATCCGGACGAGGAGAAGACCCGCGCCTGGCGCGTCGTGGACCAGGCGCTTCCGGTGCCGTTCACCATCGGCCCCTCGGCCCTGAGGAACCGCGCCTGGATCCCGTCCGTGGACACCCTCGGCGGCTCGTTCGCCGACATCCGCCGCTTCGCCGCCCTCCGGGCCTACCACGACGCGGGAACCTTCACCGAATCCGAGGCCGTCTCCGACAGCCGCCTGATCGGGCGTTCCGTCTGGAACACCGAATGGATGCTGGTCATCCCCGGCTCGACGCTGCTGGCCGACCCGGATCAGGGCCTCGACGCGTTCCTCGAGTCGGTCTCCGACATCAAGCTGTTCTTCCAGACCTACAGCTACTCCGGCCAGTGAACCCCGAACCGAACCCGTCCATGAACCTCCCGTTCCCTTCCTCCCGGGCCGCGATCCGGAGCCGCCAGGCTCTCCGCCCGCTGCCCCTGCTCGCTCTTCTCGGACTGCTCGGATCCCGACTGCTGGCCGGCCTTCCCGAGCCCGACAATCTCCTCTGGGGCACCATCGTCCTCGGCACCAACGTCGTCACCGCCTCGCGCACCGACGTCCGGGTCGAGGCCCGTCGGACCGCCGACGGTCCCGCCATCGCCTCCTACACCCTCGGGGATGCGCCGCCCATCGGCGCGCAGTACTCGCTGAGGATCCCGGTGGAATCCTGGGCGCCGCTCGAGGACGCCTCGTCGGCCACCAACGGCGAGACGCTCCACATCACGGTCGTCGAGGGAACCACCGTCCGGCACCAGATCCCCTACACCGTCGGCCGGCCCGCCGGCGCCGGCTCGGACCTGCGGGGCGCGGTCGTCCGCCTCGACTTCGGCGACACCGACACCGATGGCGACGGCCTGAGCGACCGCTGGGAACTGGAGCACTTCGGGGGCAACTCGGCCACGGCCGGAGCCGATCCCGACGGCGACGGCGCGTCGAACCTCCTGG
>CAIYXO010000141.1 GCA_903930165.1 uncultured Verrucomicrobiota bacterium
ACACCCAACTCGCCGCGAAGGAACGCCACGCCGTCCTCTACTTCATCGAGCAGGGCCTCATGCCGAAGACCGGCAAGCGGCACGAATGGGAAACCGCCATCGCCGCGGCCAATCCGCTGGCGGCGACTTTCCAGGACTTCGACTGGGCCGACGAGGTGCTCCACGCCCGGATCGGTCGCGACTGGTACGTTTCCGACATGCCGAGCCCGCATGAGGCGGTGACCTACGGCGACGCCTGCTGGAGCCGCGTCCTGATGGGCTGGGAGGAATGGCGGCGCCTCGGCCACACCGACCACGCCAACTGGTGGCCCGCGGCCTACCGGCAGCACTGCACGTCGAAGGGAATCGAGCCCGATCCGCAGGTCCTCGCCTACGACACCAGCTACCAGTCCATCCGCGCCGACCTCAAGGACCTCACCGGTTCGGCATGAGGCCGACGCTCTTCCAACGCGGCGCGGGCGTGTTCGGCGGCTTGGTCTTCCTGGGGATGGGGCTCTTCCTTCTCGGGCTGCTGGGTTCCTCCTTTGTCGAGGCGCTGCACCTGCGCCTGCAGCCCGGCATTCCCTTCCAGGTCGCCGGGACCGAGATCGTGACCGCCGACCTGGGTCGCAGCGGGTTCGACCTGGTGATTCGATTCAGGGAACCCGGCCGGAGCGAACTGGGACGCGCCGAACTCCACGCCGCGGACTACCGCGATCTGGTGGTGGCCCAACGCTCCCTGGCGCCGGGTGCCACGGTGATCGGGCGCCGCCTGCCTGCCGATCATCCGGCCCGTTTGGACCTCGTGGAACCCGGCTTCAACACGCTCTTAGCGTTGCCTCTGTTGGCGCTTCCGTTGGCCTTCGCCTCGGCCGGCGGCTGGATGATCTGGGGCTCGTGGACCGGGAGAATTCGGCCGGAAGCGCAAAAGAAGGAGACCTCGCCCTACGTCACGCTGGGCGCCGGAGTCCTGTTCATGGCGATGGGGACGCTCATCGTGGCTCTCCTGGTCGTGATCCCGGTGGTCCACCAGCTCCGTTCCCGCGATTGGGTCGCCACGCGGGCCGTGGTGGAGATGTCCCGATCCGTGGTCAGCCGCGGCAGCAAGGGAGGGCGCTCATGGCATCCCGAGGTCCTCTATCGCTACGAGTATGGAGGCCTTTCCCGACGGTCGTCCCAAATCCGCTTCTCCGGGGGAGGTTCCAGATCCGGTACCGGGTCCTTCCTCGCACGACATCCGTCTGGGGCGAAGGTCACCTGTTGGGTGAACCCGCGAGATCCCGACGAGGCAGTCCTGGAGCGGGGTTCCTCGTGGATCCAGGCGATCGGCCTCCTGTTCCTGCTGTTCCCGGTGGCCGGCGCCTATCTGTTGCGCGCCGGTTGGCGGGCGTTGCGCCAATCGCGGCGACATCCGCTCGGCCGCGGCCGGCTCGGCCCCTTCGGATTGCGTCGCCTCTGAGTTCCATCCAACGAATGCCATGACCCCGCCCTTGCCGCACCATTCCGAGAACGCCCGCGTGGTCCGCCTCGCCACCGGTCCGGCCGAGGCTCTCCCCGACCCGGCGCATCCGGACAGGACCTGGTCGACCGCCTTCCGCAAGCACGCCCGCACCGGACCGGTCTGGCTCGGCTACCAAGGATTCCAGGGCGACGAGCAGGCCGACCGGAAGAACCATGGCGGCGTGGACAAGGCGGTGTGCGTGTATGCCGCCACGCACTATCCCGGCTGGCGCGAGGAGTTGGGACTCCCGGAATTCGCCCTCGGTGCGTTCGGCGAGAACCTCACCGTGGAAGGCCTCGACGAGATGAACGTCTGCGTGGGGGACGTCTTCGAGTTGGGTGGCGCGCAGGTGCAGGTCTCCCAACCGCGGCAGCCCTGCTGGAAACTCGCCCGCAACGCCCGCGTCGACGACCTCGCGGCCCGCGTCGAAAGCACCGGCCGAACCGGGTTCTACCTCCGTGTGCTCCGTCATGGTCCGGTGTCGACCGGCGATGTGCTGACGCGGCTCGACCGCCCACATCCGGACTGGACCATCGCCCGCTGCAACCATGTCCAGTACCGCACCCGGGACGACCGGGAAGCCGCCCGCGATCTCGCAAGCTGTCCGGCGCTCTCCGGAAGCTGGAAGGACCGCCTCTGGGTCCGAGCTGCCTCCAAGGCCTGAGGACCGAAGGGTTCATCCCCGGCCAGCGTGAGCCTCCTCACGTCGTCTCCTACGGATCTGCCGCCGGATCGACGCCAACGCCAGCAACCCTCCCGCGACCATCGCCGAAGTCGTCGCCGGCTCGGGGATGGCCACGGCCTCCAAGCGCACGTCGTCGAAGTTCACCTCGATGCCCGTCGGACCGTCCAGGCTGACCAGTCGGATGCCCAACGGCTGACCCGCCGCCGGATGGCTGGCGCCGATCACCGCGGTGACGGTGGACTGGAGGAACCGCCCTTCGCCCGGCAGCAACGTGTTGTTGTCGGATGCGATCAGCAGGGCACCCGCCATCAGGTCCACGCGGTACCCAGGGAAACCCGTGAAGTCGAACGAACCGCCATCCGGGGCGATGTTCCCCACCTGGACGTTCAGCGTGTAGGTCATGCCCACCTGGAGCGTGTCGGCGAGGGTCTGCTGCAGACCGCTCTCGGTGGGACCGCCGGTGAGCAGGAAGACCACGCCGACATTGGAACCCTCCGGCACCGGCTCGGCGTAGAGCACCGTTGTGGCCGGATTCAGCACACCCAGGTCGCGGCCGGCGAAGACATCGACATAGCCGTAGGCGGACCAACCGGTTGGAAGGACCGTGGTGTTGAAGGTGCCGTCGGCAAGGGCCGGGGACTCGAATCCGGGATTGGTGACGCTGATCATGGCCGCATGGCCCGCGGGTGCCAATGCGGGGACCACAAGGGAAAGGGCGATCGCCAAGGCCGGAAGGGTTCCCAAGGAGCGGGTGGAGGATGGGTTCATGGAAGGCTCGTTTGTCGGGGAGAACGCAGGAATCAACGGGTCCAGGCTTCGACCGTCACCGGCGTGTTCGGCGGG
Source organism: uncultured Verrucomicrobiota bacterium (assembly GCA_903930165.1). Classification (GTDB taxonomy): domain Bacteria; phylum Verrucomicrobiota; class Verrucomicrobiia; order Limisphaerales; family UBA9464; genus SXXZ01. The sequence continues at coordinate 3,009 of CAIYXO010000141.1, forward strand.
AAGCTGGCCTGGAGCGAGAGGCGGGCCGGGGTCGGCGCGAAATTGGGAATCGAACCGGTGACGAGCGGAAGCGCCGCGCCGCTTCCCGGCGTGAGCCTCAACGCCACAGGGACGTCGGCGGAGAAGCCCGAGGCCTCGAGCACGATCTCCTGGGTCGCGGGGCTGTTGAACGGCAGCGTGACGGTGAAGCCCGCGGGAGCGTCCGGCGGCACGTCGACTCCGGCCACGCGGACAAGCCGCAGGGTCGGCAGGTTGGCCGGCATGGCGACCATGAAGGCCTCGCTGGCGCTGACCGCGCCTTGCGGATTGAAGCGGAGACCGAAGAAGCGCCGGTCGATGAGGTCGCAGCGGATGCGGCCGGCGTTCACGTTTCCACCGGGCCCAAGGACCGAGATCGGCCCGTCACCGCTGATCACCGGCGCCACGAGCCGGATCGCACCGCCGGAACCCCAGTTTGCGTTGTTGCCGAAACCGGCGGCGCCGACGGCCGTGATGTTCGAATTCTGGGAGTTGGTGATGCGGGTGTTCGAGGCGATGAGCAGCGCGCCGCCCCCTCCTCCGCCGCCAGAGCCGGGAAGACCGCCACCACCGGAGCCGCCGAAGAGCGGCGTGAGCAGCGACGTCCCGTAGGGCTCCTCGCCGTCGGTCGGCCTCCGATCCGCCTGCGGAAACAGATTGCCGAAGATCCCGCGTCCCACCGTCGTGCTCGAGCCCGAACCCCGGCCGCCTCCGGGCCCCAAGCCGTCACCCGGCAGGCTTCCGCCAATGCCCGGAAGGCCGCCGTCGAATCCGCCCGGCCCGCCGCGCCCGCCACGCAGCCCGGTGCCGGTCTCGCCGTTGACGCTGATCGTGCCGTGGATCTCCACGTCGCCCTGGGACAGCAGGTACACCGGCGTGTTCGCCGCGTTGCGGGTGAAGGTGACGGTCACCTGGGGCGGGATCCGCACGGTCGAATAGCGGAGGATGCCATCATCCGGCAGCGGGATCTCGACGCTGGTGGTGGGTTGCAGGGCGCCGTCCCGGCCGTCGCTGCCGGATTGGAAGGCGACGTTCTGGGCTTCGGCCCCGACGCAGGAAAGGGCGCCAAGGAGTCGCAGGAGGATGGGAAGTGCTTTCATTTTCGAAGTGCGGTTCAAGCAGGCGGTGTCTCTGGAAAGTTCGATCACGGTTGAAGGACCCGGAGCGCCCGGGGCGTGGCAGGAACCAGCCCTGGAAGGACGCCGGCTTCCGGTCCGAAGGCCGGACGCACCACGCGGAGCCGATCCGGTCCGGCCACCGCAGCCATCGGGACTCCCGCGGTGCTTCCCGTGGTCGGACGGATCACCACCGGACCCCTCGGCTGCGCCTGGGTGACGCCCGGTCCGACGGACCATCGGGCCAGGAAGGCCGGACGGATCACCTTCGGCACCGATGGCAAGGCGATGTTCATCGCGACGGCGCTGCCGGAGCCAAGCTGGGCGTTCCACGGCGTGCTTCCCGGATCGAGGGGATCCGATCCCACCGATCGCTCCACGCGGTCCGGCACGCCGTCCGCATCGGAGTCGCCCGGGATGGACTGACCACCCCCAAGCCATTCGTCGGAATCGGGGATGCCGTCGCCGTCGGAGTCCACCCGGAAGGGATCCGTGCCCTGCGCCGTCTCCTCGGCGTCCGAGAGCCCGTCTCCGTCCGAGTCCAGGACGTCCAGGACGAGGATGTCGCGGTTGAGCACCGAGTGGTCGCCGATGCCGGTGACCTCGACGTGGTTGGTCCCGGTCGCGAGCAGGAAGCGGATGCGACGGGTCGAGGCGGTGACGCCGCGGACGAAGTTCGTGCTGACCCCGCGGCGGTTCCACACCCGGACGGTCAGTTCCTGTTCGCGGGGATTCCGGGCCTGGGCTTCCACGCCCAACGTGGTGCGGACCCCGGTGCGGATGCCGATCGCGGTCGAGGAGAAATCAGGTCCCGCCATTTCCGCCTGGGCCGAGGCGGGCAGCTCCGGGATCGGGGCGCGCCACGAAGGCGGTGTCACCTGTCGATGCGACTGGACGGTCATCAGGAATCCGCCCGCACCCCAGGTTCCGGCGCCGTGCCGAAGGGGCCAGTTCGCAGCGGGATTCACCAGGCGTCCACCCGCAAGCAAATGGATCGTCCCCGCGCCACCCGGACCGCCGCCGCCGCCGCGGCCGAGTTCGGCGAACTGCTGCGGCGTCACGCCCAACGTCGCCGGAAGGCCGCCGTCCCCACCGTCGCCACCCGAGGTGTCGACGACCGCCGTTCCACCGACGCGGAGTTCCTCCCCGGCAGCGAGGCTGATCGCTCCACCACCACCGCCGCCGGATCCGCCCCCCAGCCCCACCACCTCCGAGTCGCCGTCGAGGAAGAGGTGGGTGCGAAACGAGCCGCCGCCGCCGCCGCCGCCACCACCGGGACCGATGCGACGTTGTCCCACGAAGAATCCGGAACGGGGAGCCTGGGCGATGAACCCGCCGGGCGCTCCCTGATGCCCCTTCCTCCCGCCCGGATGCTCCTGGGTCAGCTGCCAGGCGACGAAGGCCCCGAAGGCGTGCGAATCCGGGTCCGCCGCGTCCCGGTTGGCGTGGAAGGTTTCCGCATAGAGCGCGTACATCGCCTCGTCCACGGCGGGTAGGATCGCCTCCGCGAGATCCTCGCCGCCGTCGTGACCGGATTGCCCCGGCTCGCCGAAACTCCGGCCGAAGGCGCCGGGCAGATAGTCGTTGAGGTTGAGCGAATACCACGGAAGGCCCTGGGGACGGGATCCGTCGAGGGGAATGCCCTGAACGGCATTCCGCCCGTCGCCCGCCCCGGAGCGGGAGCGCTCCGGTTCCCGCATCAGGCCCCGCACCGGTCCCACGGCGTCCGCACCGGCCGGTCCCACGGCCTCGATCCGGCCGTCGATCTCGACGGAATCCGTGGCCTGCCACGCCAATACCCGGGCCTGGCTCGCCATCCGGCCGCCGGGTCCCACCACGATGCGCGAGAACATCGCGCGGTTCGTGGCCGGATTGGCGGCCACCACCCGCGTCTCCCCCGGAGCCACGGTCCATTCGTCGAGTCCGCGGACCGTGATCCGCATCTCGCCGAAGGTTCCGCCCGCCACCGTGAACTGCAGCCGGTAGGACCGCTCGGTCCCTGCGGGCAACGTCGGATCCGGATGCGACTTCAGCAGGAGCCCCATCTGTCCCGGCGCCGACGGGTCGTAGACCATCTCCCGCACTTCCACGAGGGACGTCGGAAGCAGCTGCGACTCCTCCAGGACCGAGATCCGCGTGACGGCGCCAAGGCCGGATCCCTGCACGAGCACCGGCCGGGCCTCTCCTTCGAGCAGGGTCGAGGGCTCCACCGAGGTGATGGCCGGAGGTTCCGGGAGCACCGGTGTCGTCACACGCGGAACCCGCACCGCCCAACGTCCGAAGCGGGGAAGCTCCGCCGACGCGGTGACGCCGTCCGGCCGCACCACCGCCTCGAGACGGGTCTCGGACCAGGAGGAACCTCCCGGGGAACCGCTCTCGAACCACAACGGGATGCGGCGCCCGGGTTCCAGCCGTCGGTCCAGCGTGAAGGTGACCGGCACCGGCCGCGCGAACTCGACGCCGCGGGGCTCGAGGGCCAACACCGCGAGGGCCACGTGGTCCGGACCGTCCTCCACCGACAGCCCGCCGGCCGCCACCGGGACCACCGACCAGACACGTTCCTCCGCCAGCGCGCCGGCCGGGACCTCGATCCGCGCCCGTTGGTCCGCAGACTCCACCACGCCGCCCGCAAGGGCCGGCAGCCGCCGTTCGCCGGGGACCGGTTCCGCGG
>CAIYXO010000142.1 GCA_903930165.1 uncultured Verrucomicrobiota bacterium
CCGCGGAACCGCTCCAGCGCCTGCTCGAGCGGCGCCGCCGAGTCGAACCTCCTTGGCGCCGTGCGACAGCCGGTACCTGCGAAGACGACCATTGCGAGGAAAGGGATCAGGAAACGGGCCATGTCACCACCATGGCCCCCGCCGTCCGCGCGGCAAACATCCTTCGCACGCGCAATGCAAAGCGCCTGCCGGGCAACCCACGGTTGGTCCAACCGATGGCAATTCCGGTAGCAACTGGACGGGTCCGCACCATTCCGGGCGGCCGGAACCGAGAAATGTCCAATCCAACGATCATCCAAGGCGGCATGGGCGCCGGCGTCTCCAACTGGCGGCTTGCCCGCGCGGTCTCCCGACTCGGCCAGATGGGTGTGGTCTCCGGCACGGCGCTGGATGTCATCCTTTCGCGCCGTCTCCAGGACGGCGACGCCGACGGCCTGATGCGGCATGCGCTGTCCCATTTCCCTCATCACGAGATTGCGGAACGCGTTCTCCAGGCCCATTTCCGAGCCGGTGGTCGCCCCGACGGTCAGCCTTACCGGGGACTTCCCCTGCTCACCCATCGTCCCACCCGGGCCCAGCTGGAACTGCTGGTCGCGGCCAACTTCGTCGAGGTCTTCCTCGCCAAGGAAGGACACCCCGGAGTCGTCGGCATCAACTTCCTCCAGAAGATCCAGCTTCCGACGCTTCCATCCCTGTTCGGGGCGATGCTGGCCGGCGTGGATTACGTCCTGATGGGTGCCGGGATCCCGATGGCGATCCCGGGAATCCTCGACCGACTCGCCCGTGGCGAGGACGTCCAGATGCGCCTCGACGTGGAGGCCTCCGGACCCGGTGACGAGATCGATTGCACGTTTTCGCCGGCCGACCTCCTGGGCGGCACGCCAACCACGCTTTCCAGGCCGAAGTTCCTGCCGATCGTCTCGTCCAACGTCCTCGCCATCACCTTGGCCCGGAAGGCCAGCGGGCGCGTGGACGGCTTCGTCGTGGAGGGCCCGACGGCCGGCGGCCACAACGCCCCGCCGCGCGGCGCACTCAACCTCAACGGTCGCGGTGAACCGGTCTATGGACCCCGCGACATCCCGGATCTCGCGAAGTTCCGCGACCTCGGGCTTCCCTTCTGGCTGGCCGGTTCCTACGCCACGCCCGGCCGGCTCGCGGACGCCTTGGCCGAGGGGGCTGCGGGGGTCCAGATCGGCACCGCCTTCGCCTTCTGCGACGAGTCCGGCATCGAGCCCTCGATCAAGGCCCGGGTCCTCGCCGGCGTGCGGGACGCGACGATGGAGGTGTTCACCGACCCGCTCGCCTCGCCCACGGGATTCCCCTTCAAGGTGGCCCAGGTCGAAGGAACGCTTTCCGACCCCGATGTCTTCGGGAACCGCCGACGCCTCTGCGACCTCGGCTACCTGCGTCGGGCCTATCGCAAGGAGGACGGCAACCTCGGCTACCGCTGCCCCGGCGAGCCGGAGGACATCTACGTCATGAAGGGCGGAGAGCGTGAGGACACGGTCGGGCGCAAGTGCGTCTGCAACGGATTGCTCGCCACCATCGGACTCGCCCAGACGCAGTCGACGGGCTACGTCGAGCCGGCACTGTTGACCGCCGGCGACGATCTCACGCAGTTGGGAAGATTCCTGGGCGACGGCGCGGACCACTACTCGGCCGCGGAAGTGCTGAAGGTGGTGCTTTCCGTCCCCGAGCCGGCCGCGGCGTCCTGCTGATTCGGAATCGGGAAAAGAGAAGAGGGGCGACCTTTCGGCCGCCCCTCCTGGTGATGGGGCCAACGACGTCCTCACCCGGGCGCTCAGATGTGCGACGGGACCAACCGCAGCTGCCTGTCCGCACCCCGCCGCCAGCAAGGCCCCTTTGCCAACCCTTTGCGGACGAAATCGAATCCCTATCCGGAGCCATTCCGCCGAGGGAGGTCGGCCACGAACCGGACAAAGGACACATAGTCCGGAACTCCGTCCTGTCACCGGGGCCTGGGCATGAAAGTGGCGAAATGCATTCCGGGAAGAGGGATGGGCATTCGTGATTCCGGATTCGCGATTCCCAATTCCCCGCCGGTAGCCGCGGCCGCCAGGCTGCGGACTTCCCTCCATTCCCCAATCCCGGATCCGCCGAGGGGACCTCACGCAAAAGCGCAA
>CAIYXO010000143.1 GCA_903930165.1 uncultured Verrucomicrobiota bacterium
GACACGAAGGGGAACCCATTGGGGTGAGGGGTTTCACCTTCTCGCGATCCACGGCTTCCCTGCGAAAACCGATCAGCGGCGGGACCGGAAACGGCCGAAGGCGAGAAGCAGGCCGCCGAGGAGGCCGAGGGCGACGGTGGATGGTTCGGGGATCTGGGTCGAAAGGGGCGGCACGGGATTGCGGGCGACGAAGGGGACCTGGACGCCGGAATGGTTGATCGACCAGTCGCCGTAGGCCCACCAGGGCGCACCGAGTTGCGACAACCGCTCCGCGTCGGAGTCGGGCCGGTCGTCGAACGAAACGGTCAACCGGGCGCCGGGCTCGGGAGTCAGCAGGATGGATTCCCCGGAGTTCCTGCTGAACTCCACCGGTCCTCCCTCGACCGTTCCCGTGATCTTCCCCCGAAGGGTCTTGAAGGCGGGCGTCCCGTCGGCATCGAAGCCGGCCTCGACCCAGGAACCGGGCTCGATCTCGAGGATCGAGCCGGACGGCAGCTTCAGGGTCATGTGCTCCTTGAAGCCCGTCTGGATCGCGACACCCGGCGCGATCCGATATCCGACGCCGACCTCGGTCCACGAGCCCATCCGGCCGTTGATGCCGACCTCGGGATTGCCGACCACGGACCGGACCTCGGCCACAGGCGCCTCCATCGCCCCGGCGGGGGGAAGGGCGATCCCGACACCGGAAGACTTCCTTCGACATCCGGTCGTCAGGACAAGGGCGATCGACAGGGCTATCAGCGTGGAGGAAGGGCGGATGGGAGTCATGGTCTCCGGGAGCTTTGGGAATATTGGATGAGCTCCGGATCCCTCCTTCTAAGTCAAGCGGGCTTCCCGTGCCCATTGCCGTTCGCAATTGCTCACACATCGGACGCAAATCCTCGCCATGGGCGGGGAGATTGCCGTTGACGGTCAAAAAGGGGGCGCCGTTCACTTTTGGAATACCCGGGACGTCCGAGCGCCTTGTGCTCGAAGGTACCGGCATCGACGTCATCACATGAGCCGCAAACTCAACATCGCCATCGTTGGACTCGGGTTCGGGTCCGAGTTCATCCCGATCTACCAACGCCATCCGAACGCGAACATGTACGCGATCTGCCAGCGGTCGAAGGACAAGCTGGACGCCGTGGGCAACGCCTTCGGGGTGGAGAAGCGGTACACCTCGTTCGAGGACCTGCTCCGGGATCCGGCGGTGGACGCGGTGCACATCAACTCGCCGATCCACCTGCATGCGCCGCAGGCGATCGCGGCGCTGCGCGCCGGCAAGCATGTGGCCTGCACGGTCCCCGCCTGCACCACGGTGGAGGAGGCGCGCGAGATCGTGAAGGCGGCCCGCGAGAGCGGGAAGAAGTACATGATGATGGAGACCGTGGTGTGGAGCCGCGAGTACCTCTACGTCCGCGAGTTGCGCGACACCGGCAAGCTCGGCCGCATCCAGTTCGTGCGCGGAAGCCATCTCCAGAACATGGCCGGCTGGCCGGGATACTGGGAGGGACTTCCCCCGATGCACTACGCGACCCACTGCGTCAGCCCCTGCCTCGGCATCGTCAACGGCGAGGCCGAGTTCGTCTCTTGCCTCGGTTCCGGCCGCATCTCGGAGGCGCGCATCGCCAAGTACGGTTCGCCGTTCTCCTTCGAGACCGCCCACTTCAAGGTGCGCAACCAGGACGTCGCCGGCGAGGTGACCCGCTACCTCTTCGACGCCGCCCGGCAGTACCAGGAGAGCTTCGACTGCTACGGTTCCCAGACCTCGTTCGAGTGGCAGCTGACCGAGCACGACGACCCGGTCCTCCACCTCGGTGGTGAGACGGTCGAGAAGGTGAAGATCCCGGACTACGGGCACCTGCTCCCCGAGGGGATCCGCGACTTCACCACCAAGGGCGTCTACGACATGAGCGAGAACGTCCACCTGAGCTTCCTCCAGGGCAGCGGCCACGGCGGCAGCCATCCGCACCTCGCGCACGAGTTCGTGATGAGCGTGATCGAGGACCGTCCTAGCTTCCCCGACCTCTACCAGTCGGTGAACTGGACCATGGTCGGCATCCTCGCCCACGAGAGCGCTCTCAAGGGCGGCGAGAAGATGTACCTGCCGAACTTCCGGGGAATCTGAACCCCTGCGGGACGGACGTCGTCCTGCCAGCAATCCGCCCGGGATGGCCATCCGCCGTCCCGGGCGGTGTCGTTTTGTCGACCCGTAGCCGCGGCTGCCAAGCCGTGGATTCCTTCCCGATCCTCGGCGGTTTCACGTGTTGGTGCGATTCCGCCCTTGGCGGATC
>CAIYXO010000144.1 GCA_903930165.1 uncultured Verrucomicrobiota bacterium
CCGTTACCGGTTCGGGGGCGGCGCCCGCCCGCGCGGCGGGTCGACGCCCGGATGCATCTCAGCGTCCGAGGTCCTTCCAGGCGGGTCGCGCCGCTTCGGCCAGCGCGCACGCGAAGTACATGCCGGCCAGCATCCCGACGGTCATTCCGAGGAAGACCGCCGGGAACTGCCACGGATGCATCGGTCCGGTGAGCTGGAGCGCGAGGGTGGCACCGCCCGACATCCCTGCCGTCATTCCCGCCGCCACGATGCCCGCGGCTGGGTACCTCCCCCAGCGGCCGTCCCATCGGGAAAGCGCACTCCACATTCCAGGCATGCCGGCGACCACCATGCCCAACGGCATCCAGGGGATCTTCCAGCCGGCGCCGAAGTAGGCATGCCCTGAGCAGCAGAGGCACACGCCATCCCGCATGACCGGCTGGAAACCGGCTTCCACCCACCATCCCAGGAGCATTCCCAGACCCGCCGGTCCGAGCATGGCCAGCGTCATGTCGCCGGTGGCACGAAGACCGGCGGCCATCTCCGGACGCCGCCGCATCCAGATGAGCGAGCCCACGGCCATCAAGGCCATCCCGAGGGCGGTCATCACGGCGGGGCCGGAATTCAGCCGACCCAGTCCGATCAGCAGCGGGATTTGTAGGAGAAGGGTCGCTGGGATCCACCAGCGGGCGGATGGCCGATCCGGAGCCGTTGCGGCGTTGCATCCGTCATGGCGCCACGAACGCCAGCCGACCACCACGCTGCTGCCGGCCATGAGCAGGGCCGCCGCGATGGGGTGGAGGTGCCCGGTGGCGGCCAGTGCCATGCCCAAGCCGTTGTAGGCGGCGGCGAACCGGAGGTTGCCGCGAATTGACTCCGTGACGCTGCGGGCAACCTGGACCGCCCGGAATACCGCCCGGAGATCGCCGCCGTGAAGCACCCCGTCAGCGGTGGCCACCGCCAGTGAAGCGCCGTCGTCGACCGCAAGGCCGACATGGGCCGCACCCAATCCCGGGGCGTCATTGAGCCCGTCGCCGAGAAACAATGTCCGGTGGCCGGCAGCAGCCAGCTTCCGGAGCCGATCCGCCTTCTGCTCGGGCTCCTGGGCGCTCCGGGACTCCAGACGGGTGCCGCCCTCGGAGACTTCGCGGGCGACCGCGTCGACACGGGCGGCCTGATCGCCGGATAGGACCTCCACGGCGATCCCAATCCCATGCAGTCCGCGCACCGCATCCACGGCGGAGGCGCGGACCCTCTCGCGCACGGCGGCGACCGCCACCGGCTGGTCGTCGACCGCGACCCAGACGGTCGACGTCTCCTCAAGGATGCGGAGGCGGGTCACGAGCGCGGTGGTCGTGGCAGAGGCTCTGGCGTCTTCGCCGACAATCCATTCCCGGGTTCCGATCCGGATCCGCCGGGAGACGCAGTTGACGTCCCGGACCATCGCCTCGACCCCGCGGGCCGGGACGGCCCGGAACGAGAGGACCTCGGGAGGCGGTTCCTGGTGATCGGAGGCGCCCTGGTGGAAGGCCTGGGCCACCGGGTGACGGCTCCGTTCCTCGACGGCGCGCACGATCCGCAACAGGCGCAACCGCTCCTCCGTGTCCCCTAGAGTGACGAAGTCCACCAGCGACATGCGGCCCTCGGTGAGCGTGCCTGTCTTGTCGAAGACCACCGTGTCGATCTCCGCGAGGCGCTCCACCACGGAGGCGTCCCGCACGGTGATGCCGTGGGCGGCGAGTTGGACGAGCGACTGCCAGAGACCGAGCGGGGTGGCCAGACCCAAGGCACAAGGGCAGGCCACGAGCAGGACGGAAAGGCCGTGGAACAGGCCCTCCTTCCACTGCCCTTGCCCGGTCCACCAGAGGAACGTTCCCGCCGCGGCCACCAGCACCAGTGGAAGGAAGACCGCGGCGAGGCGGTCGGCCTGGGCCTGCGACCTGGTTCCTTCAAGCGTTCCCCGAGCCTTATCGACGGACGCGAGCAGACGGTCGATCCGGCGTTCCGTCCCGGCGGCGGTGGACTCCACGACCAGTTCGGCATCCTCCGAGAAGTCCCCGGCATGGACGGAATCACCAGGGCGGACCACCACCGGATCCGGTTCACCGGTGAGCGGCGTTCCCCGGACGAAGGCCTCGCCGGATAGGACGCGGCCGTCGACCGGGACAACCTCTCCGGGCAGGACCCGCACGCGGTCCCCAGGCACGATCGTCGCCGCGGGCACGCTGCGGCCGTCCTCCAGCCGGGCGGTCCGGAAGGTGTCCCCGAGGGTGCGGGTTCCGGCGAGTGCCCGGGAACGGGCCGCCGCCGTGAGGGCCTTTCCGCCGGTGTAGACGGTCAGGAGGACGGCAACGACCTCGTAGTAGACGGCGCCCACACCGGAGAAGGTGGACCAGAGAGAGGCTCCCAGTGCACCGACCATGCCGGAGAGGAAAAGCCATTCGACTCCGATCGTGCGTCGACACGCACAATCCCAACTGGCTCGGAAGAGTGGCCATCCGAGAAGTGCCATCACGGCGAGCGCCGAGGTGATCAGGGCACCGTGAAGGAGCCACCGCACGGCACCCTCGGTTTCGGAAAGGTTCAGCGTGAGTCCCAGCACCATGGCCTGTCCGGCGATGGCGGCGCCAAGACCGATCCGCACCCAGGGATTCGGCACGCGTGGCGCGTCAAGTCGGTCTTCGCGAAGCGTCTCCGGACGGGCGCCCAGCACACGGCAGCCATAGCAACAGAAGGCCGCCTGGTCAGGGCCGCTGGGCGTGGCCTCCGCCGGCAGTGGACCGCCACAATGGGCGCATCCTTCGCGTGGAGCGACGGCAGATGGCTCGGAGGGTGATTCGGCCGTAGCAGGCACGCGTGGAAGATGCTCCGAAGCCGTCCCAGGCCAAGGCCGCAGGGGGCTGCCGCGCCGGGCGGTGGAATCCGGTCACCGCGAGGCGCCACGGGAAGCGGCGTTTCAGCAGCGCAAAAGGGGCGTCCGGGCTCGGTGGTTTCCGAGCTCCCCTTCGGCCGGTTCGCGCGGGTTGGCGAGGACCCACACAAATCCGGAATCCGGAATCGCGAATCCCGAATGGGCCTACTTCGGGTCCAGGTTGGCGTTGAGCTGCGCGTCGGTGAAGGACGACTCGACCCCGCCTTCCGGGACCTCGACCTTGGCGATCCACAGGAGGGCGTTGAGCACGATCTTGCGGAAGTTGGGTTCGGCCCAGTTCTTGTGGTAGTGGCCGCCGGTGAAGCCGAAGCCACGTCCGCCGTTGGGGCGGTCGTAGGTCCACATCAGGACCTGGGGTTCGCCCTTGGCCACGGCGGTCCGGACGAACGGGTTCCCGCTGTGCGGTCCGTTGGGGCGGTCGAGCGTCGAGGCCGGCGGGACGACGGCGAGGATCGGGGTCACTCCCTTGCGGTCCGGGGCGAAGCGCATGTGGTAGTACCACTCGTCGTGGACCGAGAAAGGCTTCACCCCGCGCGTCACCGGATGCTCCGGAAGGGAGGTGAAGGAGGCGGTCCACGTCGGGTTGACGCTCCAGAACATCTCGAAGTAGCCGCCGGTCCAATCGAGCATGGAGAAGCCGGGGTCGCCGGCCGGCACCTCGACGCCGTAGTGCGCGGCACCAATGCCGACACCTTTGGAGGCGAGTTCGTTGAGCAGCTTCAAACGCTCCGGACGGATCGCGGGATGTCCCTGGCCGCCGTCGGCGTAGAGCAGGACCGCCTGGGCGGACTTCAGGACCGTCACGTCGGCGGGCCAGCCGTTGCTGACCACGGTCGCGCGGATTCCTGGGAGCCGGTTGAGGCCGTCGGCGAGCAGCATCGCGCCCGCGCGGAACTCATGGTCGCCGCGGCCGTGACTGGGGTTGCCGGCGACGAGGACGATCGAGGTGTCGGCCGCGAGGGCCCGGACCCAATGGGTGGCGAGGACCAGCGCGGCCAGTGGCTTGAGGAATCGGTTCATGGGACGGGATGGAAACGTGCTCCTGCCGACGATCGGCGGCGAGCGTTTGTTCAGTCGTCGGGAGGACCTGTCGGCATCCGGATGTGCCGGGCTTGGCCCGCGAATGGCAAACTCCGGCGAGTCGATTCGGGAGGGCGATCCGGATCCGGGCGCGTTCCGACCATCGCATCCCCGGGGATTGTCTCTCTTTGCCCAGCGGCGGTGCTTTTGGACAGGGATGGCGGCCGGAGCGCGTGGCCGGGACGTCTGGCAAGCCCTCTGCTTCTGGGAGTCACCCGAACAACCCGCCGGGCCCCGCTTGAGCTGCGGTGCCCGGTGATGATGGAAAACGATCATCGGCGCGGCCGCCTTGGTGCATTCCGGGGCGGCCGTGTTTGTCGGTTGCGGTGCCCTCTTGGGCGGCGGTGGACTATCCGGCTTTGCCGGCGGCTCCGTTTCCTCCGAGGTTTCCATCCATGCGTACCCACCACATCCCGGATTCCAGGAACCACGACCGTTGGAACAACGCCCTGCCGCCGGTGGCCGAGATCGAGTCCGGCGACGTCGTCGTGATGGACTGCCTGGATTCGAGCGGCGCCCAGATGTTCCCGTCGGCGACCGTGGAAGATTTCGTCCGGATGGACCGCGGGAAGATCCATACCATCACCGGCCCGGTGTTCGTGAAGGGCGCCATGCCGGGGGACGTGCTTCAGATCGACATCCGGCGCGTCGACCACAAGGGCTGGGGATGGACGAGCATCATCCAGGGACTGGGAAGCCTACCGGAACGCTTTGGCAATCCGCACCTGTTCCTCTGGAAACTCGAGGGAGACCACACCGATTCGCTCGCGCCGGCGAGGGTGCCGTTGGCTCCGTTCCTCGGGATCGTGGGCGTGGCTCCCTCCGAGCCGGGTGAGCATCGCACCCGCCCGCCGGGTCCGTTCGGCGGCAACCTCGACGTGAAGGACCTGGTTCCGGGCGTGACCTTGTACCTGCCCGTCTTCAACGAAGGGGCGCTCTTCAGCGCCGGCGACGGCCACGCGGCCCAGGGGGACGGCGAGGTCTGCATCAACGGCATCGAGGCCCCGATGCAGGCGGAGTTCCGCCTGACCGTGCGCAAGGACCTCCGGCTGGACGAACCCTTTGCGGAGTTGCCCCCGCGGCGGGTTCCGGCCAACGACCTCGGCTCCTGGGCCTTCATCGCCAGCGCTCCCAACGCGATGGATGCGGCGAAAAACGTCATCCACCACGCCATCGACTTCCTGGTGGCCCGCTTCGGGCTCACGCCGGAACTGGCCTACACCCTGTGCAGCGTGACCCTGGACCTCCGCCTGAGCCAGATCGTCAACACCCCGATGGTCACCATCACCGGGACGCTGGCGAAGAGCCTCTTCACCAAGAAACCCTGATCCGATCCCCATGCTCCGCTACCGCACCGAAGAAGGCTGGTTCCTGCTGACGCATCCCGAGCACGCCCGGATCGCCGGTGAGTTCGCCAAGGCCTGGGGCAACGGACATTTCCGGGCGCCGTTTCCGAGGGAAGACGTCCTCGCGGGCATCCGCCGGCACGACGACGGCTGGGCCGCGCGCGATGTGAAGCCGCTGCTCACCCGCGAGGGGAAGCCGAGCGCGTTCGGGGTGGACCTGGTCGGCAAGTACAGCGCCTTCGAGGAGATCGATCTCGCCGACTACCTCGGTGTGAGGGGCCGGGCGATGGAGGTGGTGGCCGCCGACAACCCCTACGCCGCGATCCTCATCTCGATGCACACGTGCAACCTCCTCACGGTCCATGCGGACCGCAGCACGATCCGGCCTTCCGACCTCCCGTTGCTGGACGCCTTCCTCGAGCGCCAGGAGGAACGTCAGGGCGAACTCCGGCTCCACTGCGCGGTCTCCGGCCGTTATCGCGACGAGGATCTCACCGCGCAGACGTTGCTCGAGAACTTCCGGCTCCTCCAAGCATGCGACAACATGTCGCTGATGTCCTGTGTCGACTACGGCGGGCCTGCGACGCTGCTGCATCCGTTGCCGCTCACCGAGGGCGGAACTTCCGAGGTGACGGTGACCCGGATCGGGGTCCGACGGTTCCGGCTCGCGCCCTGGCCCTTCTCGGTGGATCGGCTCGAGGTTCCCGTCTCGGGTCGTCGGGTCGTCGGGGAGCGCTTCGGGAACGTCGCCGAGATCGAATCGCAATTCCTGTCC
>CAIYXO010000145.1 GCA_903930165.1 uncultured Verrucomicrobiota bacterium
AACCTCTCAAAGGCCGACCTGTCGACCGGTGCCGGAAAACGCCAAGTCACACTGCGATAGGAATGGTGCAGGTGGCCGGTCGCCTCGGCGGCGGGTGTCGCGTCCAACTCGATCCGCACCTCGCCCGCGGGGCGGCTGAGCAGGCGCCCGATCTCGGGAAGGCCGTAGGGCAACCGGACCAGTTCCGCCGAGGCGTTGACCGCCCGGATCGCCTCCGAGGCGGCGTCCACGTCCTCCGGGGACATCCGGTCGCACTTGGTCAGCGCCACCACGTGGGCGAATTCGATCTGCCGGCGTGCCAAAACGCGTTCCCCGATCTCGCCGTTCTCGGAAGGGCGCGCATACCACGGACCGTCCACGACCGTCACCACCGCCTGCAGGCGTGTCACGTCGAGTAGGTCCGTGTCCGTCAGGACGTCGATCACGTTGTCGGGATCGGCGAGGCCGCTGGTTTCCACCACCACGTAGTCGCAGTCCCCGGACTCGGCCAACTGCCGGACGGCGCGGTCCAGTTCGCTGTCGGGCGCGCAGCAGACGCATCCGCCGCTGACCTCGCGGACCGGAAGTCCGGGCCGCTCGAGGATCTGGCTGTCCACGCTCTCGAGCCCGAACTCGTTCATCACCACCCCGAGACGAAGTCCCGTGGCCGGCGATTCCTGGAGCCAGCGGAGCAGCAGAGTCGTCTTCCCCGCACCGAGGAAGCCGGTGAGGAGGATCACCGGGATCCGGCGGTCGACAGCGGAATTGTCCATGGGTTCCGGATCGCGGTCAGGGTCTCACCGCGGCCGAGAGTTCGGGCCACAGCAACGCCGCCATGCGCATGCCCTTGGAATAGGCCTCGAGGCTGAACTTCTCGTTCGGCGAATGCGGGTTGTCGTCGGGCAGCGACATGCCGAGCAGCAGCGTGTCCGCCTTCAGGTGCTTCCGGAAGGCCGAGACGATCGGGATGCTTCCGCCTTCACGCATCAGGAGCGCCTCGCGGCCGAATCCGCCGGACATCGCCTTCAGCCCGGCCTGCACCAGCGGTCCTTCCGGCGCGACCAGGTAGGGCTCGCCGCCGTGGCCGTCGGTGATGCTGAGGCGGACCGTCGGCGGGCAGAGTTCCTTGAGCCGGCGACGGATCGCCGTCATCACGCGGGCCGGCTTCTGGTTCGGCACCAGACGGAAGGTCAGCTTCGCGCTCGCCCAGGACGGCACGATGGTCTTGCTCCCCTGCCCTTGGTATCCGCTGGTGAGTCCGTTGATCTCCATCGTCGGCCGCGCGGTGCGGCGTTCGTTGGTGGTGAATCCGGCCTCGCCGGCGACCTGCGGCACGCCGAGGAACTTCGCGTACCGACGTTCGTTGAACGGGATCTTCGCCATCTGGGCCCGCTCGTACTTCGAGAGCTTGGCGACGTCGTCGTAGAAGCCCGGGACCGAGACCCGACCCTTGGAGTCCTTCAACCCGGCCAGGATGGAGCAGAGGGCGAAGGCCGGGTTCTCGAGGCTGCCCCCGAAGAGGCCGGAGTGCAGGTCGCGGTCCGGCCCGTCGACGCGGACCTCGAGCGCCACGATGCCGCGCAGCGCGTAGGTCAGCGCCGGATGGGTCAGCGAGGGGATCCCGTTGTCCGAGATCACCACCGCGTCGCAGGCCAGCAGGTCCTTGTGGGCCGGAAGGAACTGGTAGAGATGG
>CAIYXO010000146.1 GCA_903930165.1 uncultured Verrucomicrobiota bacterium
AGCAGGAGCCGTCGAACGGCTGGAAGCCGCCGCCCTGGAACAGGTCCACCGGATGGCCCAGGAAGCCGTCCGCAACGCGGTCCGCCACGCGCGGGCCGGGCGGATCCGCGTCTCGATCGAATCGGAGGACCGACGCATCCGGCTCCGCGTCGAGGACGACGGCTGCGGATTCGATCCGTCCAAGGCCACGGGCCGTCTCGGGCTGGGCTATCTGCGCGACCGGGCCCTGTTGTGCGGTGCCCTGTTCAGCATCCGGTCCGCTCCCGGCGCAGGCTGTCGGCTCGAGGTCCGATTTCCGGTCGTCGAACCCCCGGCGGAGAACCTTCCATGAGTCCGCTGCGCGTCCTGATCGCCGACGACCACGCCCTGTTCCGCGCGGGACTGGAGGCGTTGTTCTCATCGACGCCCGAATCCGGCATCCGGCTCGTCGCGAGCTGTGCGGACGGGAAGTCGGCCTTGGACCGGCTGCGGACCGGCGACGTGGACGTCGCGGTGGTGGACCACCAGATGGGATCGTTCACCGGTCTCGACCTGGTCCGCGAGGTTTCCCGGATGGATGGACCGGCCGTGGTGCTCCTGAGCAGCTTCGGCGCAACGTCCCTGGTGGCCGAGGCGCTTCGGGCCGGGGCCTCGGGCTGGGTGCTCAAGGCCGACGCGATCGAGGACCTGGTCGAAGCGGTCGGCACGGCGGCACGCGGCGGCATCTTCGTGAGCCGGGGCATCCCCCCCGCCGGTCTGCGCGACGCGCTGGCTTCCCTGGGTCCCTCTCCCAGGGAACTCGAGGTACTGGAACTTCTCGCCGCGGGGCGGACCACGACCGAGATCGCGAGCCTGCTGGGAGTCGGCGCCAAGACGGTCGAGACCCATCGCAGCCACCTGTTCATCAAGCTCGGGGCCTCCAATGTCGCCGCCGCCGTCGCCGAGGGAATGCGTTCGGGATGGCTCCGCCGTCCTTGAGCCCCGCGGGGACTCCCGAGACGGCTCCCGGCCTGGATGCTCGGTCCCATGCCGACCGACGGCGTTTGTCGGCCGAATCCGGGTTTACCCGGATGCCCGCAGCCTGAACATGGCACTGGGGTTGCCGATGATCGGGATGTGAAAAACGCGATCCGCATCTCGGTCGGAAACGGTGCCTGTGAGGCTCTTCAACGCCACTCGGCGTCCCTCCTTCTTCGGGCGTTGCCGCTGCTTCTGCTCCTTGTCCTCGGCCTTCCGTTCGCTGCGTCGGGCTCGCTGATCCCCGCGCGGCCCCTGAATCCCGTGCCTCCGGAGGAGCCCGCGGTCCTCCGGCAATACCGCTACGCATTGCCCGGCGTCCCCTTCTCAACGCTCGCAGGCGGCGGCGAGGGCGACGGCGCGGGGACCAACGCGGGCTTCGGCGCGCTCCGTGCCATGGCGATCGCTCCCGATGGGACCACCTGGGTCGCCGAGGACGAAGCGATCGTCAGTCCCTTCCTCGTCCGTCCGGCCCGCATCCGGGCGGTCTCGCCCTTCGGCGTGGTGCGCACCGTGGCGGAGGGGCGACCCGGCGAGGAACTGCGGGACGGCCTGCCCGGAACCTCCAACTTCCGTCGGGTCACCGCACTGGCCGCCACGCCGGACGGGTTCCTCTACCTCGCCGACGAGAACGGGCTCCGGCGCATGGACACCAACGGAACCCTGTTCACGATTGCGCCGGCGACCGGGATCCGGGACGGCGATCTCCGCTTCGCGATCCAGGGGGATCCGGTGATTCCCAGCGACCCGGCGGGTGTCGCTGCCATCAACGCCATGACCGTGACCCACGAAGGCGAACTGTGGTGGGTCGAGTACGGGCAGGTCGTCCGGAGGATCCATGGAGGCCGCGTCCAGACGGTGTTCGCCAACGCAGGGCAGAACCCGGATCCGCCCTACCGTCAGTCCGACGGTTCCGGGACCAATGCCGCCGCCTACCGGATCACGGGCATCTGCCGCGGCCCGAATCCCGACCGGGTCAGTCCCTTCGGCGACTCGCCCTTCCGGAGCGGCGTCTGGCTCTGGGATCACCGGCAGCTCAGGCACCTTTCCGCGGACGGTACTCTCCGCACGCTGTTCGGCTGGGCCTTGGGGGCCACCAACATCACGACCCAGGGAACCGCCGACGGTTCGTTCGGAGCCTCCCTGGTGGGACCGCCGACGGGCCTGCTTGACGGACATCTCGCCGACGTCGGTTCGCAACACCTGGTGCTTTCGCTCGATACCCGGATCGTGATGCTCGACCTCGCCTCGGAGCAGGTCTACACGCTCGCCGGCGGACGTGAGAGAAACTTCGAAGTCATCCCGGGCCCGGATGGGTCCAGTTGGCGCCCCCTTCCCACGTATCCCGAGGACGGGTGGTGGTGGGAGGCGCGGTTCGTCGGCATCGGGCAGATCGCGATCAACCGGACCACCGGCGGACTCGTCGGCATCGACGGCCCCCGGCTCTTCCACAGCGGAAGGCAGGGGATCCCGACGGATCCGTACATCCTGGAGAATCCGGCCAACCGGACCGCGCCCGCGGGGACGGCGGTGACCTTGTCCGTGGTCGCCGCGGGGACGCCGCCGCTGCGCTACCAGTGGTACCGCGGCGAGGCGATCCTCGAAGGGAGGGTTTCCCGGGAACTAGATCTGGGGGACGTGAACCCGGGTGCCACCGGCGAGTACTGGGTCGAAGTCTCCAACACCAACGGTCTGGTCCAGAGTGCCCGGGCGGTCCTGACGATCACCAACGCCGCGGCTCCGAGGATCGTCTCGGAACCACGGGACCTGCGGATCACGGAAGGGCAATCGGCCCGGTTCGAGGTCCAGGTGGAACCCGCCGATGGCGTCGAATTCCAATGGCTGCAGGAGGACCTCATCCTGCCGGGACGAACGGAGCCGTTCCTGGAACTCGGTTCCGTCCTGACGGTCCAGGCCGGACGATACCGCTGCCGCATCCGCCGCCTCGGGGCCGAGGTGTACACGGCTTGGGCGACCTTGACGGTGGACCGTCTGGTGGTCGCTCCGACCCTGGTCACGCCGCCGGAGCCGGTCACGGTGCTCGTCGGGAGACCCTTCCGCCTGTTCGTCACCGTCAGCGGCACGGCACCCTTCCGGATCCGCTGGTACCGGAACTTCGAATGGTTGCCCGAACACACCGGTGCGGAACTCCTGGTCCCCTCGGCGAACCTGCTCGACTCCGGCGAGTACCACGTCTTCGTCGGCAACGACGCCGGCTTCGTGGAGACGATCCCGGTTCGGGTCACCGTCACCCCGTCCTTCGACCTCCCACCCACCATCGTCAGCGATCCTCTCCCGACGACGGTCTTCGTCGGAGGGCGCACCGTCCTCCGCGTGCGGGCGGAAGGGGACGGCCTGCGCTACGAGTGGTGGCACGGAGATCGTCTCCTGCCGTCGGGAACCGGTGCCGACCTCGAGCTTGTGGGCGTCGGCCTCGATGCTGCAGGCGAGTACTGGTGCCGGGTTTCGAACTCCAGCGGCTCGCGGGACAGCTCCCGGGCGCTTCTGACGGTGCTTCCCCTGGGGCACCTTCCCCAGGTGAGCCCGGGACGGGCTCACGCACCCAACGGCGGACGTTTCAGGGTCCGGATCGGTGAGGCGACGCCGGGCGCCCCTTCGGTGAGGCCCGTGGCCTTCGAGGTGTCGGAAGACCTGCGAAGCTGGTCTCGGGTGCCGGCCTTGGCGGTGGACGGCGGGGAGTTCGAGATGGAGGACGACACCGTGCGTCCCCACCGCTTCGTCCGGGTGGTCTTCGAATGAC